>JAGRHK010000304.1 GCA_020444985.1 Candidatus Competibacteraceae bacterium | reverse complement strand
TTAAATTCATTTTTCTTTAATTCGAAAATCACTTCCCATTCGGAAAATAATTGGCCAAACTGCTTGAGATCAAAGCTCGGCTTCATCTCATGACTCAGGCGGATTGCTATTCTCACCGAATCATCTTTGCGAGCAAGAAATGCAAATTCCAAGCATGGCTCCGTAAAACAGAGCCGCGCGTAACGAGGTAACTTTGGTTCAGCAAGGCACTTAAACCATTCGAGAATGACAAGTAATTCTGTAGTTTCGAGTGCCGGATCTATTGTTTCAAAGAAATCCTTGCCCTGCTTGACTACAACTTTAACAAGGCACCAATCATCATTTTGGGTTTCAGGAAACTGGTAACCTTCAATAGACAGCGATAATTCTATCTTATTTTCTACATTACTTAATTTGAACATATTTATCTCGGCTGCTAAATAATGATACATTTTTGCATATCTACTACAATCTATTGTAGTAGCGTAGGTTGAGGTGATGAAGAAACCCCAATCTTAAGTTTTAGTCTTTGGTTGGGCTTCACTTTGTTCACCCCAACCTACCGCTTCTTGGTGGATGCGCTGCGCTTATCCACCCTACTATTCTATGCCTAACTGAGTAATGGCATAAACTCCTTGGATTACCTTTGCCATGCGTTCATAATCAAGTTTCTCATAAGTATCGCTGGCACGATGGTAATTTTTGTTTCGCATAAACGCGGTATCTGTGATCATAAATGCGGGGAAGTCTTCGTAACAATAATTGAGGTGATCCGAGAAGTCGATACTTTGCAGCAGTGGGGGTGCATTGGTCGAATAAACCGGTAGATTTGTAGCACCAGCCATGATTGCTTTAATACGACGCATCAATCCGAAATCGCTTAATTTACCGACAAGCTAAACAAAAGACGGAGAAAATACATGTCCTCCATCACCACCGAACTGCCCAGAATCTTGAGCAAGGTCCAGCGTCCCGGCGATTTTTACACAACCGGAGTAGACGAATTGTTCGCGCCTGCGCTAACGGTGGATGGCGTCGGCCCTATCGCCCTGCCGCTGCTGCCGATCCAGGCCGAGCAACTGATCGCCGTCGCCGAGCAGGCACCCTACGGTCGAGGTGAAGAAACCCTCGTTGATACCAAGGTGCGCCGCACCTGGCAGATCGATGCTGCCCAAATTCATATTGAGGGTCGAAATTGGCCACGCACCCTGGAAAGCATCGTCGTGCAGGCTGCTGAAGGTTTGGGTGTCACGCAGCCCGTAGAGGCGGAACTGTACAAGCTGCTGGTGTACGACGTGGGCAGCTTCTTCGTGAAGCATCGTGATACCGAAAAAGCTCCCGGTATGTTCGCCACCCTCATCATCGTGCTGCCCTCTCTGTATACCGGAGGTGAATTACGGGTGCGTCACCGTGATCAGAGCGTCCAACTGGATCTACGCAACACGGAACCCTCGGAAGTCAGCTTCGCCGCGTTCTACGCCGATTGCGTGCACGAGGTTTTGCCCATCACCTCCGGTTGTCGGCTGACACTGGTTTATAACCTGCTGCTACGTCCTAGTAAGAAGGGTCGTCTCCCCGAACCGCCTCGCTACGAGAGCGAACAAACTGCTCTGGCGAAGCTGTTGCAACAATGGGCTGCCGATAAAGCATCACTCGATGATGACACACCCGACGATGATTCACCCGACGATGATTCACTCGACGATGATTTATTACTCGACGATGATTCATTCGACTATGACGCACTCGACTATGAGTCACCCGACGATGGCTTACCCGAAAAACTGATTTATCCCCTCCACCATGCCTATACCCCGGCAGGAATCACCTTCGACGCCTTGAAAGGCGAGGATGCCGCCGCCGCATCCGTATTGATCGCAGCCGCAGAACAGGCCGATTGTGATCTGCATCTGGCGCTGATCTCTATCGAGGAAAGTGGTAGTGCCGAATATGTCGGTGACTACTATTACAGTTCACGCCGTCGGGGGCGATATGAGGAAGATGAAGAAGGGGATGCATTCGAAATAGGTGAGATCATCGAACACAGTGCCACCTTGAGCGAATGGCGACGACCGAACGGCGATGTGTCGGATCTGGGCGTCTTCCCCTTCAAAAAATACGAGCTGTGTCCGCCCGACGCCTTCGACGATTTGGCGCCCGACGAGCAGCACTTTCACGAAGCGACCGGCAACGCCGGGGCTACCATTGAGCGGAGCTACCACCGAGCGGGTCTCGTATTGTGGCCACGTGGGCGGCGGCTTGCGGTGCTCAATCAGGCCGGCTTATCCGCCACACTACCCTATCTAGGCGAACTCACCCAACGCTGGATCGAAAGCGGTAAAAGCCTGAAATCACCCCTGTGGCAGGAGGCGCATGAACTGACTGGATATATGCTGCAAACATGGCCAAGACGAAGAGGAGGAGGATACTACTGGCACACCAACTTTCAGGAGGGTCAGGAAGCCAGGATGTTGGCGTTGCTCAGCCAATTGCGAGATACGGCGCGCATCGACACTTTTCTCACCGATCTTTCTGCCACTGGCCAATACAGTCTGGACGACAATGCCGCTTTGGTTCAGGCAATCCGTCTCTTGCCAGCACCACGCGCCGCCGAACAGATCGAAAGCATCATTGCTGGGAATGTGGCGTCGGCCTTTGGCGCCTGCGCTAATCTGCTGGCGCGCTGTGCTGCCCTGGCGCAGAACAAATCCTGTAAGGTGGATTTTCTCCCCGCCGCACATGTGCTCGTCAACGCCTTGCCCGGCGATCCGGCACGAGCACCGCAACGCGAGTCCTGGTACCGGGCACCGCCGATGGAACCCCGCTTCGTCGCCGATTTCCTAGGCGCCCTGACTCAGCTCGATGCGGGATTAGCGGATGCTGCGGTCGATTACATTCTGGCGTGGCCCCAGACCTATGGGCCGGATACGGTGCTCGTTCCAGCCAGCCTCATTCTGGTCAGTGAGAGAGCAATCCGCGACGGAGCAGCAGTGCGCCGCCTGCGCGCTGCCAGCTTGGCACATCTGGGCGCCCGAATCGCGGAACTGCTGGAACCACCATGCGACTGGACACGCCCCAGTACGCTAGCTTGCCAGTGTCCACATTGCACGGAACTCAGCCACTTCCTCGCCGATCCCGACCGCGAAAAGTGGACCTTCAAAGCCGTCCAAGCCACCCGCTCTCATGTGGAGGATTCGATCCAGCGCAATGAATGTGATCTGGATCGATTCACCGAGCGACAAGGTCGTCCTTACAGCCTGATCTGCACCAAGAACCAAGCCAGTTATGAACGGCGGGTGCAACAGCGTAGTAAGGATCTTAAGGATGTGGCGCGACTGGAGG
>JAGRHK010000303.1 GCA_020444985.1 Candidatus Competibacteraceae bacterium | reverse complement strand
TTTGATGTTCTAAATTGGGTTATTATGGAAGCTAAATCAAATATACAGGTGCACGAATATGCGCGAACTCCAAGGACTGATTGAACGAGCATATGAAACGGCGAAGTCTGGCCAATGGGATCGACTTCTATTGGAGTGGGAAAACTCCGATGTCCTCGCAAATCGCTGTAGTCGCTATACGAAGCCCGGTTCATCATGGGGTTTTCTTCATCAAGCTGCTTACTTCGGTAACGAACAGGCTTGTCGTGCATTGATCAGCCGGGGAGCATCTACTGAAGCGTTAACTCACGACTCCCGCACACCCGCTGATGTTGCAGAGCAGAGAGGTCACCATGAAATCGCGGTACTCCTTCAGCGTGCATCTACCGGCAGAGACACACTATGGGCGCCTCCGGTTGATCCAGATGTTCGCCCCAGCAGTGACCGGTGGAATGAGGCAACGGAAGCAAGGGTGAGCACCGATTTGTTCGTCGCATATGGTGGCGGTCTAGTCCGAATCCTCAAGGCTACACCGTACTTCGTCGACTCACTGGCTCGCGTGTTGGTTGGATGGCATGGGACATTCAACCCACCATGCGGCATGGAGGGAGAGTCAATGCTCCCTCGTAAGTTGTAACATGGTGTATCCATCAACAGAAAACGCGTCTAATTGATCGCTTAAGCGGACTCGCCTACGGCTAGGCGCTTACCTTGGATGTTAGGCGTACTTGAAGCAAAACTAGAGTTCGAATCCACTTGAACAATTCATCTACACCTCAACTCATTGTCTTGACCAGCATGGTCATGGTGGCTTTCGCGACGAATTCCCTTCTTTGTCGAGAAGCGCTTGCATCAAACGCTATCGGTGTGGCGGATTTTACCGTTGCACGCCTGGTTTCTGGTGCTGTAACTCTGTGGCTTTTAGTGGCGATAACGAACGGTACGCGGAGCATTGGTGGCAGCTGGTTGTCCGCTGCGGCGTTATTCGGTTATGCCGCATGCTTTTCATTAGCGTACACAGCACTAAGCGCAGGAACGGGAGCATTGTTGCTTTTCGGGGCTGTTCAGATTTCCATGATTTCCTGGGGTGTGATGCGCGGTGAGCACTTCACACCCCTGAAATGGTTGGGGGTGGTGTCGGCATTTTCTGGGTTGGTCTGGTTCGTCGCACCCGGTGTCGAGGCGCCGCCGCTATGGGATGCAATGTTAATGGTCGCAGCGGGTGTTTGTTGGGGAGTTTATTCGCTGCGGGGGCGTGGGGCTAAGAATCCTACTGTGGAAACAGCAGGAAACTTCGTCAGATCCGCACCGATGGTGGCCATTTTGTACCTCCTGCCAATTCATGCTGTATCTGCAACACCAGCAGGCTGGGCGCTAGCAATTGCGTCCGGCGCTTTGGCATCGGGTCTCGGTTACGCCCTGTGGTACTCGGTTCTCCCACAACTCACGGCGGGGACTTCGGCCACAGTGCAATTGAGTGTTCCAATCATTGCCGCAGTTGGAGGTGTTTTCTTCTTGGGCGAGCCATTTTCAGTACGGTTAGCGATTGCGTCGGCGGTAGTGCTTGGCGGCATATTCGTGTTCATAAATTCAAACTGCCGTGCATAGTACGCCCAATTCAGGCGTCCACTCCGGCATCCTATAGATAGGATAATGAAAAAAATAATAAAACAAAAAATTAATCAAAATATGCGACCATGTCCGCGCCCACCTAGCGTAGCTAGGTACACATTGTTGGAAGAGGATCAGATCCTACGACGCCCGTCCTCCGTGCTTCTTCGCCTCCTCATCACCACAACGACCCTGCCATGTTATTGGCGACCCAGAGCCACGCTTCGTCGTGGGTTTGGCGCAGCGCACCTGTGCTGATCACTGATCGCTATCACAGCTTAGTCTTTGGCGCCCAGATGGGCACACCGGCGGTGGCGCTGGCCAGCACCACCCATAAGAGCGCCGGGCTGCTGGCGGTCACAGGTCTTCATACTTCGATCAAGGAGCCTAACTTCTTCAACTATGGGTACGGCAAGTCCTCTATGCCGGCCCGAGGCGAGAACGATTCTACGAGTCGTCCATCTGCGACCTTTCGACCTACAAATCCCTGTTGAATGATGCCGGCGAGGCCCTGGCGATCGGCGAGGCGTCGATCAACTACATGCTGCACCCAATCGAAAAGGACGCCATATAAGCACATGCTAATATGATTTCGCTCCTTCAGTACAATCTTCGCTAAATCCCGGACATCGAGTTCATTTCATATAGTCGGCCATATTTTTCGGTGTGACCAGTTCAAATGGCACCCAGATATGGTGATCGACCTTCTCGCCCTTAGTCATAGCGACTGCCGCTTCGACCGCTAACATGCCTTGTTTATGGGCGTTCTGGAATACCGTGACATCAAGGTCACCGGCTTTCATAGCGGCGAGTCCGTCTGGCGTCGCATCAATCCCGGCCACCACCACCTTGTCCATGTCCGTGTTGGCGGATTTAAGCACCTGGATCGCTCCAACCGCCATTTCGTCGTTATTCGAAATAATCGCATCGAATTTAATGCCAGCAGTCAGCCAATTGGCCATTACATTCTGGCCCTCAATACGCGACCAGTTAGCGACTTGTTCTTCAACAATCTCCATGCCCGTGCAAGGTTCGGCAGCAATGACTTTCTTGATATCCTCGGTGCGGGTACGGGCAGCCTCATTTTCGAGAGGCCCTATCATGACCAACACCTTGCCTTTTCCATTTAACAGTCGGCAGACTTCCTGAGTCTGCATGGTGCCGGAATCCAATTCATTGGAACCGACGAAAGCAACATTATCCGGCAGTTTATCGATATCGATGGGAGGATGGTTGATATAGATCAGCGGTATTCCTGCCTCAATGGCTTTCTTGGTCATCACCACCGAAGTCGCGCCATCGACGAGATTGACGATCATCGCATCGACCTTGCTGGCCATGAAATTGTCAATTTGGTTGATTTGGCGGCTTACATCCAGATTGGCATCTTCCAGTTGCAGGGTAACGCCATCCATTTGTGCGGCCTGGTCCTTTATTCCGTTCAGCAAAATGACCAGAAACGGGTTGTCGAAAGAGGTCATAGTGACCCCGATTTTGGTTTCAGCTTCCGCGCCAACGGCGACCAGCAACGACAGCGCTAAAGCCACGGGGGCGGTTTTTTGCAACAACTTCATCGTTTTTCTCCTAATTGCTTGGATAATCTTGGTGTGGTTTAGGGATTGTATGAAAATCCCTCGCCTGCAAGCGAGAGAGTGGCAGAGGTGATATTTTTATTTTTCAATATATAGATTTAAATTACAAATATTTATATAAATTATCCATCATTTCTTTA
>JAGRHK010000302.1 GCA_020444985.1 Candidatus Competibacteraceae bacterium | reverse complement strand
CTGACGCTGTTTAATCCAGCCCCCGTGACCTGAGCAACGCCGGATTTTGGGAAGAAACGCGTGGCAGAAATTTTTCTTAAATAAAAATTACATCTAATCGCAACGATGCGCCAAATCACAGGCTGCAAGATATGGATCGCTCCAAAATCATCCTGATCATTCTGGCGTATATCGCCTTTATCGCGCTGGGAATGCCGGATGGACTGTTGGGTGTGGCGTGGCCCTCCATGCGCACGAGTTTCGATATTTCCCTGGACGCGCTGGGAACTTTGCTCCTGGCCACCGTTATCGGCTATCTGCTCTCCAGCTTTTCAAGCGGTTATCTGATCGCTCGTTCAAGCGTGGGTTTGGTCTTGGCCGCGAGTTGCGCCTTGACCGGCCTTGGTTTGATCGGCTACACGCTGGTACCGGCGTGGTGGATGATGGTCTTGCTAGGCGTTGTGGCTGGCCTAGGCGCGGGTGCGATCGACGCGGGACTGAACACCTATGCGGCCACCCATTTCAGCGAGAGGGTCATGCAATGGCTACACGCCAGCTATGGTATCGGCGTAACGCTTGGCCCCATGATCATGACTTTCACCCTGACTGCATGGGAGTCTTGGCGGGTGGGCTATGGCGTGGTCGGCGGATTCCAGTGGCTGCTGGCGGTGTGTTTCGTGTTCACTCTACCGGTCTGGATGCAGGGTACTGCGTCCGCCACACCTGATCGACCAACCCTCCTGACGGATTACAAGACGCCATTTCAAGTGACCTTGCGCCAAGGCCGGGTATGGTTGAATGCCCTCTTGTTTCTGCTCTATACCGGCTCCGAAGTCACAACGAGCGTTTGGGCTTACACCTTGCTGACCGAAGCACGCGGCGTTGCGCCGACGGTGGCGGGTTTAGTTGCAGGAAGCTATTGGGCCACCTTTACCCTGGGCCGGATCATTGCTGGAATCTACGCTAAGCGGCTGGGCGCTGATCGCTTGGTACAAGGCGGACTTTTAGGAGCGCTACTGGGTTCCTTCCTACTCTGGTGGGCGCCTTCGGATATCATGAATGCCCTTGCGGTAGCGCTGATCGGTTTTGCCATCGCGCCCATCTTCCCCGCGCTGGTTTCAGGAACCAGCCGACGTGTAGGCGCACGTTTTGCAGCCAATACCATTGGTATCCAAATGGCGGCCGCCGCGCTTGGCGCTTCGATGGTTCCCGGCTTGATCGGGATCGCGGCCAACCGGATTTCACTGGAAATCATTCCGCCCTGCCTTTTCTTCCTGTTTGCGAGTTTGTTCGGCTTGCACCGGCTCTCCATGAGAAATTCCGAGAACCCGGTAAGTGTTTAGACTCGGCTTTTTAGCTTGGCCAATCCATCAAAATTCATCCCCAAGGTAACATGGTGATCGTTGTCTGATGTCGGGGTTGTTGGCGTGCGCGCCATCGCCCGTACTCGGAATCCTGGCGTGTGAAACCGCGCCCTTATCGCTCTGGAGTTTTCGTAATGCAGATTTTCTACCTGATTCCCACCCGTCAAAATGTTGGGTTGACATCCGTTGCCCTTGGCGTGGTCCGCGCCCTGCAACGGCGGGGTTATCGGGTCAATTTTGTCAAACCCGTGGCGCAGGAGGAAATCGCTAACGAGTCTTCGCTCCACTTCGCGCGCGCAATCTGTTCGGTTGAGATGCCCGATCCGGTGCCGCTCATCCGCGCGGATGAGCGATTGTCGGCGGGTCAGGAACCGGAGCTGCTGGAAGAACTCGTCGGCTTGTGCCTGCGCGCTGCCGAAGGCGCTGACGTGCTGGTGGCTGAGGGCCTGCATACCGACGCCACTCATCCCTTTACGCCGCGCCTGAACGCCGAAATCGCCCGTGGCCTGAAGGCCGAGATCGTCCTGGTAGCCAGCGGCAGAAGCGGCCACGCAATCGACGATATCAGCCACATGGCGCAACGCATGAGCCAGACCGGCTGCCATGTTGCTGGCGCCATCGTCAACAAAGCGCCCCGCAAGTTCGATCCCGAAGCCGCGCGCCAAGCGCTGGGCGAAATCACCTTGTGGGGGGTGGTGCCTTACAATCCGACTCTGCTGGCGCCGCGCACCCTGGACGTGGCCCGCCACCTGAACGCCCGGGTGCTGGTCGAGGGCGAGCTAGCCACCCGCCGCGTGTTGGAAACGGTCATCACTGCCCGCTCCGCTGCCGAGATGATCCACCGTCTCGTCCCTGGCGCGCTGATCATGGGCGCGGGTGATCGTGACGACATCATGCTTGCCACCGCACTGGCCGCCAGCAAAGGGGTACAACTGGCCGGCTTGGTGCTGACGCACGGTTCGGAAATCGATCCGCGTATCCGCAAGCTGGCCTCGCACGCTTTCGCGAGCGGCTTGCCCATCCTGAGCGTAGCTAACGACAGCTTCATCACCGCCACCCATATCGACCACATGCCGAGTGCTGTTCCCGCTGACGACACGGCGCGCATGAACGCCGTGCTGGACGCGGTGGCGGAACAGCTTTGGACCAGCGTGCTCGACGCGCGAGTCCGGATGCCGGCCTCAACCCAGATGTCGCCCCCAGCCTTCCGCTACCGGCTGATTCAGCAAGCGCGCCGGGCCAACCAGCGCATCGTGCTGCCCGAGGGCGATGAGCCGCGCACGATTCGCGCCGCCGTTGTCTGCGCGGAAAAGGGTATCGCTCGCTGTGTGCTGCTCGGTCCGCGCGCCGTCATCGAAGCGGTCGCTGCCGGGCAGGGCATCGACCTGCCGCCCACTGTGGAAATTATTGAGCCGGATACCGTACGCGAGCAGTATGTGGAACGCATGGTCGAACAGCGCAGAAACAAAGGTCTCACCTTAGAGCAGGCGCGCGAACAATTACAGGACACGGTGGTGCTCGGCACGATGATGCTCGCGGTAGGCGATGTCGATGGCCTCGTCTCCGGTGCGGTGCATACTACTGCCAACACAGTGCGTCCAGCTCTGCAACTGATCAAGACGGAACCCGGCTCATCCATCGTATCCTCGATATTTTTCATGCTGATGCCCGACCAGGTGCTGGTCTACGGTGATTGCGCCATCAACCCGGACCCCAGCGCCACCGAACTGGCCGAGATCGCATTGCAAAGCGCGGCCAGTGCCCAAGCTTTTGGCATCGAACCCCGAGTGGCCATGATCAGTTACTCGACCGGCCATTCCGGCGCTGGCGTCGATGTCGAAAAAGTCCGGGCGGCCACGGCGCTGGCAAAAGACAAAGCCCCGGATCTACTCATTGACGGCCCGTTGCAATACGATGCCGCTTCGGTATTCGAGGTCGGCCAGCAAAAAGCGCCCGGATCTCCGGTGGCGGGTCAAGCCAC
>JAGRHK010000301.1 GCA_020444985.1 Candidatus Competibacteraceae bacterium | reverse complement strand
TGGGTATCGATTCCATCAAGCGCGTGGAAATTCTAGGCTTGTTCCGCCGGTCGCTGCCAGAGTCCGTTTCGCAAACCCTGCAACCGCACATGGAAGAGATCGCGACGCTGCCAACCTTCCAACAGATCCTGGACGCGGTGACCGCCCGGTTGGCGACGGTGGCGACGGGAACCGCCGTGACGCCGCCTCGGGAAGAAAAGGCGCTGGAGGAGAACGCTCACCCTTTTGAATTAACCGGGACCGAGGCTCTTTCGTGCGCCCCTCTGTCCCGGTTTATCGTTAAGGCGCATGCAGAATCGCTGACTTCTCCACCGGCGGCGCTGGAAGCGGGCTTATATCTGATGACCCCGGATGAACGGGGTGTGGCCGACGCCTTGAGCGGGAAATTGCGCCAGGCCGGCGTACAGCCGTTGCTCGTTCCCGAGGAGCTGCTGGAGGACGCGGAGCGGCTGCGTCATTGGCTGCAGGCGCAATGGCGCAGTTTAACGATCCGAGCCGTCATTCACCTGCTGCCCCTGGGCCAGCCGCCGCTCATGATCAATGCGCCGCTGGCCGCGTGGCGTGAACGCGTGACTCGGGAAGTGAAGAGCTTGTTCGCTTTGTTGCAACAGGTCGGGGCCGAGTTGCGTCGTGGCGGGCGGTTGCTGACGGTCAGTGGTCTAGGCGGTCAGTTTGGGCGTGATGGCTCCCTGCTCTCCCAGCAAGCCATTTTCCCCGGCGGCGCAGGACTCACCGGCCTGGTGAAGACCTTGAATCTGGAATGGAATCCGGATGCAGCGGCGTCCGGATTCATCGGCAAGGCGCTCGACCTGGATCCCGACGATGATCGGGAACGATTGGCGGCGCTGGCGTTTCAGGAACTGGCGTTGCCGGGCGGTCGCCGCGAAATGGGCTATCCTGGCGGGACGCGCACGATTTTCCGCACTGTGCCGGCTTCGCTATCGCCATTGCCCGCGCCTCTGCGTCAACTGGACGAAAATTGGGTCGTGTTGGCGACCGGCGGCGCGCGAGGCATCACGGCGGAAACCGTGCGCGAACTGGCGCTGTTTCGCCCAACCCTGATCCTGCTCGGACGAACGCCGTTGCCCGCTGTCGAGGATGCGGTGATTCGCCATCTGCCTGATGCTGCTGCATTACGCCGCCATCTGTTGGCGAGGGCTCACGCCGAGGGACGCACCGTGAAACCCGCCGAGGTCGAACGGGACATTCAAGCGCTACTGCGTGACCGGGAAATCCGCGCCAATCTGGCGGATTTCACAGCGATGGGCGCACAGGTGGATTACCGCGTCGTGGATGTTCGGAATGAAACGGCAATGGCGGCGCTGCTGGAGGCGTTGTATCAGAGGCATGGCCGGATCGATGCGGTGATTCACGGCGCTGGAGTCATCGAGGATGCCTGGTTCCTGGATAAATCCAGCGACAGCATCGACCGGGTCATGGACGCCAAGGTGGACAGCGCTTTTCTGCTGGCAAAATACGTGCGCCCGGAGACGCTGAAATTTATCGCTTTTTTTACCTCGGTGGCGGGGCGTTTCGGCAATCGCGGACAAGCTGACTATGCGACGGCGAATGAAATCGTAGCCCGGCTGGCGTGGCGTCTGCGCGCCCGCTGGGGCAAATCGGTGAAAGTAGCAGCCATTCACTGGAGTCCCTGGGATCAGACCACGCATGGCGTCGGCATGGTCACGCCCGAAATGCGGCGGCAGTTCGAGGCGCGCGGCGTCCACTTGGTCAATGCCCCGGCGGGCCGGCGTTTTCTGCGCAACGAATTGCTGTATGGACCGTCTGATGAGGTCGAGCTGGTCGCCGGCGATTATCCTTGGGAATACGCGGAAGCACGGTTGAGCGCCCTGCCTGGGGCCGTTGATCCATCCGTTATCGTCGATGGTCCCCACGCACTGCTTCAGGGCGGGCGTTTAATCGAGTTGCATCCGACGTCCTGGCAGTTCGAAAAAACGGTGGATTTAATCAGCGATCCCTATCTGGATCACCATCGGCTGGATGGCGTCCCGGTGTTGCCGTTCGCGGTGGCGATGGAGTACATGGCGGAGGCGGTGGCCGCACAGCGACCGGAGTTACAAGTTCTTGAATTGGAAGATGTACGATTGTTGCAAGGATTGCGCCTCACACAGGACGATTTGGCGATCAGGATTCACGTGCATGAACAAGCCGCCGCTGTTCCAGAACAGCGGCGGTTCGCGGTCACGCTGGGCGCGGGTGATCCGAGTGACCGTCATGCCTACCGCGCCACTGTAGTGATGGGTCGGACGGGCCAGGAGTCCCCCCGACTTTCCCTTGGCCAAAGCGGGGCGATGCAGAGTGATCAACCGGCGATCACAATTGAATCGGCTTATCGTCGCTGGTTGTTCCACGGCCCACTGCTACAAACGATCGCAGCTATTGAGACGATGGATGCGCAGAGTATTGATCTGCGGTTAACGCCCAGTCGAACGGAGCAGTTTTGCCCATTGACCCAGGGCGGAGCATGGCAGTTCGATCCAGGATGGATTGACGCGATTTTCCAGGCGATGCTGATCTGGTCGCGTACTTTGCGCGGTAGCGCAACCTTGCCCAACCGCGTCGGTCTCATTCAGCGCTGCGGTCAATCCGCATCAATTGATCCGGTCGAAGTGCGCATCCAGATTCAGTCAGAGCGGGATGATCCCGTGACCCGAGGCGCAGCCTGGATTGCTGATCAGCAGGGCGCTGTACTCTGTGCGCTGCGGCAATTTGAATGCACCGCCAGCCCGGCGCTGAATCGGTTGGGTGGCGGTTGGGCCGGCGGCGTTCGCCATCAAGAAGATTGATGTCCTAATTAAACGCCGCTTATGCAATATGAGAAACTGCCATGACTGTCGAAGAGATGAAAGCCCGTCTTCAGGCGGAACTGCCTGAACTGCTCAAGCAGGACCATGATTTCCGGCAATGGCTGGAACAACTGATCCGGCAAACTGCGGTGACGCCAGAAACTTTCGATGCCCGCTTCGAGAAAATGCTCCAGGAACTCGCTGCCGACCGCGCTGAACGCCGTCGCGAATGGGAGGAATGGGGTGCACGCTTCGATGCCCGTACCGAGGAGCAAAACCGCAAATGGGATGAGCAAAACCACAAGTGGGACGAGCAAAACCGCAAGTGGGATGAGCAAAACCGCAAGTGGGACGAGCAAAAGCGTGAACTAAAAGAATGGGGCGCGCGCTTCGACGCCCATGTCGAGGAGCAAAACCGCAAGTGGGACGAGCAAAAGCGTGAGCAGAAAGAATGGGGCGCGCGCTTCGACGCCCATGTCGAGGAGCAAAACCACAAGTGGGACGAGCAAAAGCGTGAGCAGAA
>JAGRHK010000300.1 GCA_020444985.1 Candidatus Competibacteraceae bacterium | reverse complement strand
AGTCTGGCGGTGGAGCTGGCGTCCACTCTGGCGCACGATCTGAACCAGCCGCTGGCCGCTATCGTCGCCTATACTCAGGCGTGTCTGACGCTGTTGCGGCAAGGCAAAACCGATCCCTGTGAAGTCTCAGGCACTCTTGAGGAAGTGGTCAATCAAGGCCTGCGCGCCGGCGAGATCATCCGCCACCTGCGAGAAGTGGTGCGAAGACAAACGCTTGCTCAGACCGCGCTCGACCTGAATGCGCTGATTCATGCGGTCATTAGTTATGCGCAACTGGAATTGCGTCAGGCCAGGCTGAATTTGCAACTGGATCTGGCGGAATCCTTGCCCGCCGTGCTGGCGGATGATCTGCAGATTCAGTTGGTCGTGCTGTATCTGATGCGCAACGCGATTGAGGCCATGCGGGAGTCCGAGCGGCAACCGCATGAATTGATGATCCAGACCCGCGCGCTGGGGCCGAACATGGCGCGAGTTACGATCTGCGACACCGGTCACGGTTTCAGCAAAGAAGTCGCTGAGTGTCTGTTTCAGCCGTTCTTTACCACCAAACCGGGCGGCATGGGATTGGGACTGTCGGTGAGCCGCTCGATCATTGAAGCCCAGGGCGGGCCACTGTGGGCCACGCCAAACCCTGATCTTGGCGTCTCTTTTCACTTTACCCTGCCGATTCCAGCCACCGCTTATCCTTTCTATGCCCAGCCATGACCTCGACGCCGACCGTTTTTCTGATTGATGATGACCAGGCCATCCGCGATGCCGTCAGTTTGTTGTTGCGCGCCCATGGACTGGCCGTGGAAACGTTTGCCAGCGCGGTCGATTTTCTGGAATCTGATGTCGTTGAGCGATCGGGTTGCTTGTTGCTGGACGTGCGAATGCCCGGTATGAGCGGTCTGGATTTGCAAAAACAACTGCATGCTCGGAATCAGCAGATTCCAATCATCTTCATCACGGGTCATGGCGATGTGCCGATGGCGATTCGAGCCATGAAGGCCGGCGCTTTTGACTTTGTGGAGAAGCCGTTTCAGGCGGGAATTTTATTGGACCGGATTCATGAAGCGCTGGCGTTTGACGCCGAGGAGCGTTGCCGGCAGACGCAGCGCGACGAAGCGGCGACGCGGATGGCCTTGTTGTCGCCACGAGAGCGCGAAGTGTTGGAACGAGTAGTGGCTGGTCAATACAACAAGGTGATCGCTGCCGAACTGGATATCAGTATTTCCACCGTGGAAATTCATCGCAAGCGGGTCATGAAAAAACTGAGTGCTGAATCGCTGTCGGATTTAATTCGCTTGCGGGCGTTAAGTAACGGCGAGAATCTAGAATGACTCGTGATGAACGCTATAAATAGAATGGCTTTTCGAGGATTCTTGTGAAATTTATGCAGCAATTCATGTATTTGGCGCAAGATTTGCTTAATATTAGGTTTTCCTGTTGGACAACGCTGCGTTTTTGTCTGGCCGACGGTTGAGGGGATTCCGCAGGAATCCTCGAAGGGCCAATAGGACTACCTGTTTATTCGCTATCTTGACCAGGATTATGCCATGTCTATTGCTCAAAGCGCGCTACTGACCGACCTGTACCAGCTCACCATGCTGCAGACCTACCATGCCGAGCGTATGCAGGAAACGGCGGTTTTCGATCTGTTCGTTCGCCGGTTACCCGAGCGCCGCAGTTTCTTGCTGGCCGTCGGGTTGGAACAGGCGCTGGGTTACCTGGAAACCCTGCGTTTTACGGCTGGGGAACTGGACTGGCTGGCTGGGTGTGGCCGTTTTACGCCCCAGTTCGTCGCTTCTCTGGAAAATTTCCGCTTTACCGGCGAGGTGCATGCCCTGCCGGAAGGCACCGTGTTTTTCCCGAATGAGCCAATCCTGCGGGTGACGGCGCCGTTGTCCCAGGCGCAACTGGTAGAAAGCCGGTTGATCAATCTTCTTCATTATCAGACGCTGATTGCCACCAAGGCAGCGCGCTGCGTACTGGCGGCGCCGGGTAAGCTGCTGGTGGACTTCGGCATGCGGCGCGCGCACGGCGCGGAAGCCGCGTTGTTGGCTGCTCGCGCGAGCTGGCTGGCCGGCTTTGCCGGCACGGCGACCGTCGTGGCCGGAATGCGCTTTGGCATCCCAATCTTCGGCACGATGGCCCATTCGCTGGTGGAGGCCCATGACCGAGAGGAAGAGGCCTTCATCCATTTTGCCGCCGCGCAACCGGGTAATGTGGTGTTGCTGATCGACACTTACGATACGGAAGCCGCCGTTCGCAAGTTGCTGGAACTGGCGCCACAGTTCAGTCAGCGCGGCATTCAAATCAAGGGTGTGCGCATTGATAGCGGTGATCTGGTCGCGCAGGCCCGGAAAGTGCGACGTCTTCTTGACGAAGGTGGCCTCAAGGAAGTGACCCTGCTTGGCAGTGGCGATCTGGACGAATATCGGCTCGCTGAACTGTGCGCTGCCGGCGCGCCCTACGATGGTTACGGGATTGGCGCCCGTCTGGATGCTTCCACTGACGCGCCGACGCTGGGTATGGTCTACAAGCTTCAGGAGTATGCCGGCAAGCCTCGGCGCAAGCGTTCCGAAGGCAAGGCGACTTGGCCAGGTCGTAAACAGATCTACCGGCGGACGGATAAGAATGGAATTTTGGCAGGTGACTGCCTAAGTTTGGAAACGGTTCCACAATCGGGCGAGCCGCTGCTGCAACCCGTGATGCGCCAAGGCAAACGGCTGAAGCCGCCGGAATCGTCGGCCATGATTCGAGCGCGGGTTCAACGACAGCTTGCAGCGCTGCCGGCAGCCCTGCGCGCGAATCGAACTGAAGCTTCTTATCCAGTGGAGATTGCTCCAGAATTGCGTGAATTGGCCGAACGACTGGATCAAGAGATGCACTAAACTTATTGGCTGTTGAAAATTATTCACAGGAATTTGCCATGTCTGAACCGATGGTTTTTGATGATCCCGCCGCGAATGCTACAAAATCTGCGTCCCCGACGGCTGGCGAGAAGTTGCGCGGTGCGGGGAAGGTCGCTCGTATTCCCGTTAAAGTTGCGCCGACCGATCCGAAACAACGGATGCGTAAACCGGCCTGGATTCGCGCGCCATTCCCAGGTACGCCAGAGGTGCAGCGCTTGAAGCAAATTCTGCGCGACCATCGCCTGCATACGGTCTGCGAGGAGGCCAGTTGCCCGAATCTCGGGGAATGTTTCGGTCATGGCACGGCGACCTTCATGATCATGGGCGATATTTGTACGCGCCGTTGTCCATTCTGCGATGTGGGGCATGGTCGACCGCATCCGCTTGATGCCCAGGAACCGGAAAATCTGGCGCGCACTGTGGCGGCGATGGGTTTGAAG
>JAGRHK010000002.1 GCA_020444985.1 Candidatus Competibacteraceae bacterium | reverse complement strand
GGTGCTGGCGCTATACCCTGTTGTGACGGTGTTGCTGGGGAAACTCCTGTCCCATCGTTTCGAGCGCCGAAGAGTCGAGAACGTACTAAAAGCGGAAATCGTCGAGCGCCAGCGGATTGAAGAGGCGCTGCGCGAGAGTGAGCAAAAATACCGATTTTTGGTAGAGAATCAAACTGATCTGGTCGTCAAAGTTGATAGAGGCGGTCGATTTTTGTTTGTCAGCTCTTCCTACTGCGAATTGTTTGGCAAAACCGAAGACGAATTGTTGGGTAAGACCTTTTTACCGCTGGTGCATGAAGAGGATCGAGGCGTCACTCTAATGGCCATGGAAGCATTAACCCGACCGCCCCATACCTGTTATTTAGAACAACGAGCGATAACCGCGCACGGTCGGCGCTGGCTGGGTTGGGCGGACAAAGCTACGCTGGATGAGAAAGGCGATATTGCTTCCATTATCGGCGTGGGCCGCGATATTAACGAACGCAAACAGGTTGAGTACGCCCTGCGTGAGAGCGAGGACCGGTTTCGCACATTGTTTACCACGATGACGGAGGGCATGGCGCTGCACGAGGCGCTCTATGACACCCGAGGCCAGGTTGTGGATTATCGAATTTTGCAGGTCAATCCTGCTTTTGAACGTCAGACCGGTCTGGTTGGTCAGACGGTGGTGGGGCGTTGCGCCACCGAAGTTTATGGCGTCTCCCCCGCGCCCTATCTCGCCATATACGCTAAAGTCGTGGAGACGGGCCAACCCATTACTTTTGAAAGCTACTTTGCCAAGTTCAAAAGACACTTTCGCATTTCAGCCTACGCTCCGCGATTGGGCTGGTTCGCGGCCGTCTTTGAAGACATCACGCAGCGTAAACAAGTTGAAGCGGCTTTGCAGGAAAGCGAGGAACGTTTCCGCCGAGCGATCCAGGATGCGCCATTCCCTATCGCGATCCATACCGAAGATGGCGAATTCCTGATCATCAATCGAACCTGGTTCAAGATAACCGGTTATACCCCTGACGAAATCCCAACGATCGCGGACTGGGCCGAGCGGGCTTACGGCGAACGTCAGCACCAAGTGCGGAAAGGCATTGATCGTCTCTATGCGTTGGACCGTCCGGTCGTTGAAGGAGAATTTGTCATCACCTGCAAGGAGGGTCGCCAGCGGGTCTGGGAGTTTAGTACGTCACCGCTGTCACGCACGGCTGACGGTCGACGCACCGTCATCAGCATGGCTGTCGATATCACGGAGCGCAAGCAGGCTGAGGAAGAAGTGCTGCGACTGAACCGGGAGTTGGAAGGACGGGTGCGTGAGCGCACTATTCAGTTGGAAGCTGCCAATAAAGAGTTGGAAACCTTCGCTTATTCCGTCTCGCATGATCTCAAGGCGCCGCTGCGCGGTATTGACGGATACAGCCGCTTGCTGCTGGACGATTACGCCAGTCAACTGGATGAAGAGGGACAGTTGTTTATCCACAACATCCAGCGAGGCGCTGAGCAAATGAATGCGCTGATTGATGGCTTGCTGGCGTATTCACGGGTGGAGCAACGGCCCTTGTACCGCGATGTCCTGGATATTACCCGCTCGGTGGAATGTATCGTCGCCGAACGCGCTGAAGAGATTGCAGCGCGCAGCGCGACGGTGCGGATCGACTTACCTTCGTTGACGGCGCACGGTGACCCGGAAGGCTTGATGCAAGTGTTGCGCAATCTGCTGGACAATGCGCTCAAGTTTGCTCGTCCTGGGGTCCCTCTGGAAATTGAAATAGGCGGTCAAGCCCAAAAAATAGCTATTCAGCTTTGGGTGAAAGATAATGGTATTGGCCTTGATCCTCAGTTCCATGACCGGATTTTCGAGATCTTCCAGCGCTTGCAACGTGTTGAAGATTATCCGGGCACCGGTATTGGTCTGGCGATTGCCCGCAAGGCGATACAGCGGATGAATGGGCGAATCTGGGTTGAGAGCGCGCAGGGCCAGGGCGCGACGTTTTTCCTGGAGCTGCCGGCGTGATTTGCTAGATTGGCCTGATCACCGCTCCCCATAGCCTGGACCCTTGTAGCCTGGATGAAGCGTAACGAAGCGAGGGCGCCACTTTTTTTTCATGGAGCTGCCACATGACCTCGGAAACTTCAGATTTTCTACACCTTCAGCATGGCAACGACCGGTTAGCTCGTTGTATCTTGCTGGTGGAAGACAATCCCGTGGATGTGGACTTGACTTTGCGCGCGTTCGCTCGGCGCCGACTGGCGAATCCGGTCCAGGTAGTCCGGGATGGCGAGGAGGCGTTGGCGTGGATTCCGCGCTGGGAAGCGGGCGAACCGCTCCCGGTCGTGGTTTTGCTGGATCTGAAACTGCCCCGGGTGGATGGTCTGGAGGTTTTGCGTCAATTGAAAGCGCATCCCTGTTGCCAGACGGTGCCCGTGGTCGTGTTAACCACCTCCGGCGAGGATCGTGACGTGCAAACTGCCTATCAACTGGGTGCGAATTCTTACATCATTAAACCAGTGGATTTCCATCGGTTCATGGAAGTCGTCACGCAAATCGAACTGTACTGGTGTGTCGTGAACAAGTCGCCACATTGAAGGCGTTCCTATGAAAATCCTCTATGTCGAAGATAATCCGGTCGATGTCGATCTCGCGCGACGGCGGCTGGCGCGGTTGGCGCCGGAATTTACCGTCGACACGGCGACGACGTTGCGGGAAGCGCTCGAATGCCTGAAGGAAACGCCGGATTATGAAGTGGCGCTGATTGATCTGCGTCTGCCGGATGGCAATGGCCTTGATCTGTTGGCGAATATCCGCGAACGTCAATTACCTACCGCGGTCGTGATTCTGACCGGTTCGGGTCATCAGGAACCAGCGATTATCGCCCTCAAATCCGGCGCTGACGATTACCTGGTCAAGCGCGGTGACTACCTGGAGCGACTACCCCAGGCATTGCGGGATGCTCGAACTCGCTATTTGGCTGAGGTGACGCGCAAATCCCGCCCGCTGCGGGTGTTGTATGCGGAACATAACCACTTTGATGTCGATCTGACCCGGCGCTACCTGGCCCAGCATGTTCCGTATATCCACTTGACTGTAGTTGCCGACTCTGCCGAAGTGTTGGCCTGGTTACCCGTTGATCCGTCGATTTCTCCAGGTTATGAGGTTCTGCTGCTGGATTACCATCTGCAGGGGCTTAACGCCCTGGAGCTGACCAAAATTCTGCGGCAGGAACGCCATTTCGACCTACCCATCGTACTGATCACCAGTGAAGGCAATGAGGAGGTAGTCGGTCAAGCCCTGCGTCTGGGCGTCTCCGATTATTTGATCAAGCACCAGAGCTACTTGTATGAGTTGCCAGCCGTGCTGGAGAAGGTCTATCACCAGGGGATGATGGCTCAGGAACGTTTGGCCCTGCAGGCGGTGAAACAACAATATGAAGAGTTGGCGGCGCGCATTCCGGTAGGCGCCTATCGGTTACGGATGATTCATAACGACGGTATGCGGTTCGATTATGTCAGTCCCCGTTGGTGTCTAATCAACAATCTGGCCCTGCAGACGGTGTGCAACGGTATGAGCATGAGCTTGGCGTTTACGCGGGTTCATCCCGAGGAACGGGCAGAGTTCATGCGTCTGCATGAACAATTGCGGCTTAATCCTGAAAGGTTTGAGTGGGAAGGGCGGTTTCTCGTTCATAATGAGACGCGCTGGATGCACATCGAGTCCACGCCGACGCGACTGGAAAATGGCGATATCATCTGGGATGGCATTCAGGCGGACATCACGGAGCGTCGTCAGGCCAATGAAAAGTTGCGCTTGAGCGCCGCAGTGGTCGCCAGCACCCGCGATGGCGTGGTGATCACCGATCTCGAAGCGTGTATTCTGGTGGTCAATCCCGCTTATTGTGAGATTACCGGCTATAGCGAAGCTGAAGCGCTCGGTCAAAACCCGCGCATTCTCCAGTCGGGTCGTCATGACCGCGCCTTTTACCAAGCGATGTGGGCCAATTTGCAGGAGACGGGTTACTGGCGTGGTGAGTTGTGGAACCGGCGTAAGAATGGCGAATTGTATCCGCAGTGGTTGACGATCAACATCGTCCGTAATCTCCAAGATGAAATCACCCACTATGTCGGCGTTTTCACGGACATCAGTCAGATCCGGCATACCGAAGCGCGGCTGGAGCGACTGACGCACTATGATCCGCTGACCAATTTGCCGAACCGATTGCTCGTGCAATCGCGATTGACGCATGCGCTGGAACAGGCGCAGCGACGTGGCCACCAGGTCGGCGTTTTGTTCATCGACCTGGATCAGTTCAAGACCATTAACGACAGCCTGGGTCATCTGATCGGCGATCAGTTGTTGCAGGCCGTTACTCGGCGATTGAGCGAGCGGCTTCGCCAGGAGGATATTCTGGCCCGGTTGGGGGGCGACGAGTTTCTGGTGGTGCTGGAATATCTGAAACGGCCTGAAGAAGCGGTGATGGTGGCGCGGAATATTCTGGGTCTTTTAGAACGGCCTTTTAAACTGAACGGTGATCAGGAGATCTACATCAGCGCCAGCGTTGGCATCAGCCTTTATCCAGATGACGGCCATTCAGCGGCTGAACTCATACAATACGCTGATACGGCGGTTTATCAGGCCAAAGCGCAGGGGCGCAATACCTACCGTTTTTATACCGAGACCCTGACCCGCATCGCGCATGAGCGGCTTGATCTGGAAAGCCGGCTGCGCCGGGCGCTGGAGCGTAACGAGTTCCTGGTGCATTATCAGCCGCTGATATCGGCCCAGGAACGACGGATGGTGGGCGTCGAGGCGCTGGTGCGCTGGCAACCGCCTGATAAAGTGATGGTGCCGCCCATCCGCTTCATTCCGCTCGCCGAGGAGACTGGCTTGATTCTGCCGCTGGGCGAGTGGGTATTGCGCACCGCCTGTACGCAAGCGAAAGCCTGGATGAACGCGGGGGGGCCGCCTTTGGTATTGGCGGTCAATCTCTCCGCCCGGCAGTTCCAGCAGCCCGACCTGATTGACCGTGTTCGCGCCATATTGCTGGATACCGGCTTGCCGTCGACCTGTCTGGAACTGGAGATTACCGAGAGTACGTTGATGGAGCAAGGTCAGCAGGCGATGTCGACCCTGGCGGCGCTCAAGAAACTGGGAATACGCTTAGCGATTGACGATTTCGGCACGGGTTATTCCTCGCTGGCGTATCTCAAGCGTTTTCCCATCGACAAGTTGAAAATTGATCAGAGTTTCGTGCGCGATATTCCGCATGGCCCGAATGACATGGAAATCGCTGCTGCGATCATTGCGCTAGCGCATAATCTTCATTTGGAAGTGCTGGCTGAGGGAGTAGAGACCGAGGAGCAGTTGGCTCTCCTGCGCCAGCGCAGTTGTGATGTTTGTCAGGGTTATCT
Source organism: Candidatus Competibacteraceae bacterium (assembly GCA_020444985.1). Classification (GTDB taxonomy): domain Bacteria; phylum Pseudomonadota; class Gammaproteobacteria; order Competibacterales; family Competibacteraceae; genus UBA2383. The sequence continues at coordinate 14,833 of JAGRHK010000002.1, read as the reverse complement.
GTTCAGTCGACCGGTTTCTGCCGAAGATCTGACGAAACTGATGGAAATAAGCAGGTCTTTATTATTTCCATCAGTGGGATAGGGCGTATGGCATTGAGAAAATCCCTGTCACGCCAAGGACGGTATAACACGTTACGGCCATAATCGCCGCCAAGCCACCCATCCGCCCAGCGCCGCCAGGATCGCCGCTAGATTGAACATCATGGCCGGTCCCAGTCCTTCCCACAAATAGCCTGCGGCAAGACTGCCCACCGCATTCCCCGCACCAAAGCTCAAACTGCTATAAAGCGCTTGGCCACGCCCCTGCAGCGCTCCAGGGAAGAATTGATGAACCAGATGAATGGACGCCGCGTGAAATACCCCAAACGTGAAAGCATGCAAGCTCTGGGCAAACAGCAATACCGGTAAATCCGCAGCGAAATGGCCGATCAGCAACCAGCGCAGCGTCGCCATGGCCAGCGCCGCCAGCAGCAATCGGCGCGGTCCAAAGCGTGGCAGCAGGCGATGCATGAAGACGAACATGCCTACTTCCATCGCAACCCCCAATCCCCACATCAGTCCGATAAACTCCCGCGAATAACCGAAAGTTTCCAGGTACAGCGAGAAAAAACCGTAATAAGGTCCATGCGCCGCCTGATTGAGAAAACAGGCGATAAAAAAGGCGATGACCGCTGGACGGCGTAGTACTTGACCGATCGGTGGCGGCGACTGCGCATCAGGCGCTTCGACTGATTCCGGCACGACCAGGCTGTTTACCCACAAGAGCGTGAACAAACCGAGCAACACCGCCGGCACGGTCGTCACCCCCCAAGCCTCGACCACCCAGCCCATGCTGACCGCCGCGCCAATAAATCCTACGGAACCCCAGAGCCGCACTCGGCTGTAGCGATGCACCTGTTCGCCGAGATGATTCAGCGTGACTACTTCAAATTGGGGCAGCGCCGCGTTCCAGAAGAAACTGAACAGCAACATCACCAACGCCAGTCGACCATAAGAACCACCGGCGGCATAAACGCCGATGAAGCACAACGCGGTGGCCAGGCAGGCCCAGCGCACAATACGGATACGCTGACCGGTGTGATCGCCCAGCCAGCCCCATACATTGGGCGCGATCACTTTGGTGATTTGTGCAATGGCCAGCAGTTCGCCAATCCGCGCTGGCGCAAAACCGAGCGCCAGCAGGTACAGTCCCCAATAAGGCAGCAGAACGCCCAACGTAGCGAAATAAAATAGATAAAAGCCGGACAAGCGCTGATAAAGCGCCGGCGTCAACATGCGGATCCCACCAAAAAATCGCTCCTTTTGCCGCCAATGGCAAGCAAATTTCCTTGGTTGCGGTCCTCGGTCATGAACGATGCAGCGCGGTTGAGATGCTGTTTGGCGCTTAAGGCAGCGCGGTTGGAGGCGCGGGCGGAATCACGGGCGTCGTCGAACCGACATCCAGATTCTGGGCGCGATGACGCAGCGCATGATCCATGAGCACCAGCGCCAGCATGGCCTCGGCGATCGGCGTTGCGCGGATGCCCACGCAGGGATCATGTCGGCCCTTGGTGACCACGTCTACCGGTTCGCCGTGAAGGTTGACGGTTCGTCCCGGCAACCGGATGCTGGAGGTTGGCTTCAGCGCCAGGCTGGCGACGATATCCTGACCGGTGGAAATCCCGCCCAGCGTTCCCCCGGCGTGATTGCTTAAAAAGCCCGCAGGAGACAATTCGTCGCGATGTTCCGTCCCCCGCTGTTCGACACAAGCGAAACCGTCGCCGATTTCCACGCCCTTGACCGCATTGATGCTCATCAGGGCATGGGCAATGTCCGCATCCAGCCGGTCAAACACCGGTTCTCCCCAACCGGGCGGCGCACCGCTCGCGACAACGGTCACCCGCGCCCCGATCGAATCGCCGGATTTGCGCAGTGCGTCCATGAAGGCTTCCAGTTCGGCGACTGTATCCGGGTCCGGGCAGAAGAAGGGATTCTTGTCGACTTCTTCCCAGACCACTCTGGCGGGACGGATCGGGCCAAGCTGGGCCAGATAGCCGCGAATTTGTACGCCGTAGCGTTCCCACAGATATTTCCGGGCGATGGCGCCGGCGGCGACCCGCAGCGCCGTTTCACGCGCCGAGGATCGTCCGCCGCCGCGATAGTCGCGTCGGCCATACTTGTGATGATAGGCATAGTCCGCGTGACCGGGACGAAAACGATCCATAATCTCGCTATAATCCTGCGACCGCTGGTCCACGTTTTCAATCAGCAAGCCGATGGGCGCGCCCGTCGTGCAGCCTTCGAACACTCCAGACAGAATGCGCACCGCATCGGGTTCGCGCCGCTGCGTCGTGTGTCGATTCTTGCCAGGTCGCCGCCGATCCAGGTCATGCTGTAGGTCGGCTTCGGACAATTCCAGACCGGGTGGGCAACCATCCACAATCGCGCCAAGCGCCGGGCCATGGCTTTCGCCAAAAGTGGTCACTGTGAACAGCTTGCCAAAGGTATTGCCAGACATGAAAAAATGGTCCTTGGTTGGGTGCGGAACAACGGCACGGGATTTGCTGAACAATTCTGGAAAAGCTTCTAGGCGTCTTTTGTCGTGAATCCGTTGGTGATCGGAAATTCAACTTTAATTCGCTCTGTCATGGCGCGCCGGTCCGACAATGGGCTATACGGCTGGTTAAGCTGAGCGCCGATTGTGGCCATCGGGTACGGCTTCTCAGGATTCAAACATGCATATTCCAGGTTATCAAATCGAGCGTGAACTCGGACAGGGCGGTATGGCGATTGTCTATCTTGCCCTGCAGAAGTCGTTGCATCGCTACATCGCATTGAAAGTAATTAAACCGGTTTTGACCACCAACGAGGAATTTGCCCAGCGTTTCCTGCGCGAGGGGCGCATTGTCGCGCAACTCAACGATCCGCACATTGTTACCGTCTATGATATTGCCTCTTATGAGGGTAATTATTATCTGTCGATGGAGTATTTGCCGGGCGGCACCTTGCAACAGCGCATCCGCAAGGGGCTTGAGTTGGCCGAGGCCCTGAGCATTGGGCGAGCGATCGCTGAAGCCTTGCACTATGCGCATCGGCGTGGCGTGATTCATCGGGACATTAAGCCACAGAATATCCTGTTCCGGGAAAATGGTCAGCCGGTGCTCAGTGATTTTGGCATCGCCAAGACCTTGGGCGCGAATTCGATCATGACGCGCACGGGACTGTCGTTGGGCACGCCGCGTTATATGAGTCCGGAACAGATTCGCGGCCAGGCGGTTGACGCCCGTGCTGATATCTACAGCTTCGGCGTGCTATTTTACGAGATGTTGACCGGCAATGTGCCGTACATGGCGGAAGACAGTTTTGCGCTGGCGATGATGCATGTGACGTCGCCGGTGCCTGAAGCGCCGCCGCATCTCAGTCGCTTCCAGTCCCTGTTGAATCGCTTGCTGGAGAAAGATCCCAATCAGCGTTTCCAGAGTGGTCAGGAAGTTGCGGCCGCTATTGATGCCGCCCAGGCGGGCGATTTTGATCTGCTCGATATTACCAGACCCGTACCATCTGTCGTGACGCCATCCGCGCGGCCGCGTCGGGGCCTCGGCTGGAAAATGGGCATACCGGCGGTCGTATTGGCGGGCGCAGCGCTGGCGGGCGGCTATTGGTTTCTTTATCCGCCAGCGCCAGTGCCAGCGCCAACACCAATGGCCGTCACGCCAAAGCTGCCGACGGAATCCACAGCCACCGATGCTGGGGCGCAACAGCGCGAGCAAGCCGAGCAGCGGCTTACCGAAGCCCGTCAGCAAGCCGAACAGTTGCTGATTCAGGCCCGCCAGAAGCAGCAGGCGGGCGCTCTGGAAGAAAGTCGTTCTCTGGTTGAACAGGGTTTGCTGCAAGCGCCCGATGACCCGGAATTGCAGGCGCTGCGTAGCGCAATCCATCGTCAGATCGCTGAAGCGGACGAGCTGGCCAAGGAGCAACAGCGCCAAGCGCGTCTGCAAGCCGAGCAATTTTTGGAACAGGCCCAGCGCGCTCGTCAGGAAGGGGCCTTGCAAGTCAGCCTGGTTCATATTGAGCAGGGTTTGCAGGCTATGCCCGAGTATCCAGATTTATTGAATCTCAAACAGGACGTGCTGCGGGAGCAGGCAGCGCTGCAACGCCAGGAGGAGGCCGCGCGTCGCCAGGCTGAAACTGAGGAGCAGAAGAAGGCTGCCGCTACGCAACGCCGGGAGCGGGCTGATGAGTTGCTAGCCCAGGCGCTGAATGAACAACGTCGGCGCGCTTATGAGAGCAGCTTGTTGCACATCGAGCAGGGTTTGCAGCAGATTCCTGATCATCAACCGTTGTTGGCGTTGCGCCAGGAGGTTCGCAAGCAGTTGCGCGAAGCCCAGGCCGCGCCGCCGCCGCCAGCGGTCAAGCCGCCTGTGGATGACAACGCCAGGATTGCGGCGTTGTTAAGCGAATGCGCGGGCCATTTGCGCGCGAATCGCTTGACGGTAGGTCGGGGGGGTAACGCAGCGGATTGCTACAACGAGGTGCTGAAACTGGATCGCGGTAACGTCGATGCCCGGGCCGGTATGGAGCGTATTGCTGACCGTTATGCGGATCTGGTGACTGCGGCGCTTCAGGAGGGCAAGCTCGCCCGCGCCAGGAGTTACCTGGGGCGAATGGAGTCGGTCGACCCGAACTACCGCCAGTTGCCACGATTGCGCCAGCAGTTGACATTGGCCGAAATTCCCAAACCGGCGCCGCCTGCGCCGAAACCGCAAGCGCTGATTGCGCCGCCGCCTATTAATCTAGTATCCGTATCGCAGGAGCAGGCATCGATCCCGGTTTCCGAGACGCGGGTAATCGCACCGGATCGCCATACCCGGCTGACCAAGACGCAAACCAATGAGAGTGTGAGCTTGCAGGTGACCACTTCACCGCAGGGACTGCTTGATGAAACGGGACGGGCAGCTATCAAGCAAGCGGTTCCTGCAAGCGCGCCGGCCCAGTTGCGTATTCGGGCTAACGTCGATGAGGCTGAAATCTGGATTAATAATCGTAATATGGGGACGACGCCGATGCAGATTGAGATACCGCCTGGCTCCTACCGGGTTCGGGTCGGTCGGGCAGGCTACACGGATTGGAACGGTCGGGTTGATCTTGCGCCGGGTGATGAAAGTTCGATTGCAGCGGTGCTGCCGCGCAAATTAACGGTGGCGACCGCGACTCCGGCGGTTGCTCCAGAGCCTCTACGCTCAGAAGCACAACCCGAACCGCCGGCGCGCGAACCCGAACGCCAGGTTGCCGTCATCGACCGGCAAGCGCCTAATTGTCTCCGTGGTAATTGCGATAATGGTCGGGGGGCTTACCGCTATCCCGATGGCAGTGAATATTCAGGGGATTTTCGTAACGCCAAAATGCATGGTCGCGGAACTTATGTTTATGCCGGGCGGGGCGAGAAGTATGAAGGTGAATGGCGCAATGGGGTGATCAATGGTCAAGGTACGTACTACTATCGCAGCGGCAACCGTTATGATGGACAATGGCGCAACGGTCGTAAGAATGGCCAGGGCGTTTATCTTTACGCCCGTCGCGGCGATCGCTATGAAGGGCAATTTGCCAATGATCAGCCGAACGGTCAGGGAACCTATTATTACAGCAATGGCGATCGCTACGAAGGTGAATGGCGCAACGGCCGCAAGAATGGTCAGGGGGTGCTTTATGAGGGGGGCCAGAGGATCGTTGGCGAGTGGCGCAATGACCAGAAGGTGCACGTCCGGGTCGAACAGTAGATTTTTAAAACAGGTTGATTAAGAGATAAAAAATGGCGGTGAATGGGGAGCGACTCCTCATTCGCCGCCAGACGTATAAGCCTGCCTTGGCGCATTATGTGTTTAGTGAATGCCGGTGTTCCCGACTGGTAACTTCTGAAAATAAACGTTTAGCGATGTGATAGCGGATAAGCGAGTCGGCGTGGCGCCTTGAGCCAATGATGCAATGCAAAATCCGTGTTATTTTCCTCCAGGCAGCGAACTGAGTGAAGCAGTGTCCCCTTGATAGGGGCATCGCCGCCATAGCCGCCGCAGTAACTACCGCCACTGGCGCTGACACAGGAGGCTTCGCCACGGTAGGGACAGTTGTACTTATCGACAGGCATCAGTCCCTCATTGGCGTAGCGCTTAGCCTTCACGGGTCGAGCAATCTCATGTTTCATCAGGTTAGCTTCCTCACTTTAGTGGTTGTGGTTTTTATTATTGTTTTGCTGAGTCGATTGGATCAGCGTATTAAATTTTTAAGAAAGGGCGAATTCTTGTCAAGAAACAAGGTGATGTTAAAACATGATATTTTTTGAGTAAATAAGGACGTTCGTCAACAGCATCAGGGTTTTCCCTAGCGCTGGGTTGGAACGTGGGTTGAATTTCCGATCGCGAGACGATAGCTTTATAAAGAATTCAATAATCCCCTTCGTAACAACCCTATCTTCTGACCGGAGGCTGTCTTTGCCATGGTTACTCCACCCTCCCATTCAGACACGCTGATCGACGATTCGCATTCGGCGGTCGATCCAGCCAGGCGCTTATTCCTGGCGGGCCTCGGCGGTTTGCTGGTCAGCGCCCTTGGAGTGACGCCGTCATCCAGCGAAGCAGCCCAAACCTATTCTTATCCTCCCAATAATTCTTATCCTCCCAATAACGCCCTGTTGCGGGATTTCCGAGCGCCCTATCGCGGAAACTGGGAAAGCTCGCTGACAGTCGAAGCCGAGATTGAGCAGTATATTAAGCGCCTGCGTCAGATGGGCCGCATCAGGCCCAATGAGAGCACGGCTTGGCTGGTGTATGATTTTACGACGCGCCGCTATTTAGTGACGATCAACGCCACCCGCTCTCATCAAAGCGCCAGCATGGTCAAGCCGTTTGTGGCATTGGCGTTTTTTCACAAGGTGCTCGAAGGCAAGCTGCAATACACGGCCTTCAATCGCACTCGCATGGAGGCAATGATCCAGCGCAGCGACAACAGTGCGACCAACTACTTCATTGACTTGATCAACCGGACCAGTCGCCACTCGGGGCCGGCTGAGGCGGAGCGTACGCTTAAGTTTTATCATCCGGACATCTTCCGCCATACCCGGATTGTAGAGCGCATCCCTGGCGGCGGACGCACCTATCGTAATAAGGCTTCCGCTTTGGACTATCATCGTTTTCTGTACGCACTCTGGTATAACCGCTTGCCCTATTCGGCGGAACTGAAACGGTTGATGAACCTGCCGAATCGCGATCGTGTTTACTCCGGCGCGTATGGCGTGGCGCGGCAAACCTGGGTGATCGACAAGACCGGCACCACCGCTCGACTGTGCGGCGATATGGGCATTCTCATCGCGCAGGGCCGCGATGGCCGTCGTTATCCTTATACTTTCGTGGGCATCATCGAAAAATCCCGCTCAGCGGGCAATTACAAGGCCTGGAAGGATGATCGCGGTGACGTCATCCGCGAGGTGTCGAATCTAGCCTATGCGCATTTGCAGCGGATGCATGATCTGGTGTAGTCGTTGCCGAAGTACCGCCTTTTTGGACCAGGCTATAGAATTTTTGCGCAGCTTCTAACGTTTTTATGCTTTGGTAAGTCGTTTGCGGTAATCGGCTCGTCGTTTGGCTACAATCTCCCGCCTGTGCAACCAGGGGTGCTTGAAGATCATGCCTTACAACTTTGATCAATCGCCTTGCCGGCGGGAGACAGACAGCCTGAAATGGCAACGCTATGGCGACGCTTTACCGTTATGGGTCGCCGACATGGATTTCCCTGCTCCGGAACCTGTCGTAGCGGCGCTGCGCGATCGGGTCGCGCATGGCGTATTTGGATACGGCGCGCCGCCGACGGCGCTAACGGAGGCGCTTTGCGCGCGCATGGCCGATCGCTATCAATGGACGGTGACCCCCGACCAAATCGTGTATTTGCCGGGGCTGGTGTGCGGCTTGAACGTGGCGTGCCGGGCGATAGGCGAACCGGGTGATGAAGTTCTGGCGCAAACTCCCGTCTATCCGCCGTTCCTGGATGCGCCAATCAATCAGGAGCGTCGATTGGTCACTGCTGAATTGACCGCGACATCTCATGAGGGGCACCTCTACTACGCCTTTGACGATGCTGGATTCGCAGCGGCGATTAGCGCCAGCACCCGGTTGTTCATCCTCTGCCATCCGCATAACCCGGTTGGGCGGGTCTTCAATCGCGATGAACTCAACCGCTTGGCGAATCTGTGCGAACGCCATGATCTGACCATCTGTTCGGATGAGATTCATTGCGATCTGATGCTGGACGGGCGGCGGCATACGCCGCTGGCGACGCTGGGGCCGGAAATCGCTCGCCGGTGCATCACATTGATGGCGCCCAGTAAGACGTTTAACATTCCGGGCCTGGGCGCGAGTTTTGCCATTATCCAGAACCCCGAGCTGAAGCAACGTTTCAAACACGCCCTGCGCGGTATCGTCCCAGACGTCAATGTGCTTGGCCTGACTGCGGCGTTGGCGGCCTATCAACACGGCGACGCTTGGTTGCAGGAACTACTGGCGTATCTGGCCGCCAACCGGGATTATCTGGTGGATGCGATCGGTCGCGCTGCACCCGGCATCCGGGTGACCGTTCCAGAAGCGACCTATCTGGCTTGGCTGGATTGTCGAGACACGGACATTTCAGGCAATCCGCATCGCTTCTTTTTGGAACAGGCCGGGGTCGCTTTAAACGACGGCGCAGCCTTTGGGCCAGGCGGCGCAGGGTTTGTCAGGCTGAATTTCGGATGCCCCCGCGCCCGGCTGGCCGAGGGCTTGGAACGCATGCAGACGGCGTTGCTTAAACGCTGAAGCTTTCGCCGCAGCCACAAGCCTCTTTGGCATTGGGATTGTTGAAGCGGAAGCCTTCATTCAGTCCTGACTTGGCGTAATCCACCTCCATCCCATCCAGATAAGGCAGGTTTTTGGCGCTCACCACCACCTTGACGCCTTGCGATTCAAAAATCTGGTCGTCAGGGTCAATCTGTTCGGCCAGTTGAACAACGTACATGTAGCCGGAACAACCGGTGTTGCGCACATCCAGCCGTAGACCTTCCGCTTGTTCCTTTTTCGCCAGATAGGTGCGGGCGCGGTCGGCGGCTTTTTCAGTCAAGGTAATCGCCATGCGGGTATGCTCCTTTGAGAAAAGATAGGGTCCGGGGTTCCTTACTTGAGGAAACGGGAGGGGGGATAAAGTTCCGCGTTGCAGCATTATTATGCAGCACGGCCTGCAATACGGTTTCCGCCAGCACCGCGCAATGCAGTTTCTCCGGCGGAACAGCCAAGCGTTCAACCAGTGCGTGATGGCGGAATCCTGCTGCTTCCGCCACGGGCTGGCCGAGCATGGTCTCGGCCAGCAGCGAACCACAGGCGATCATCCAGCCACAGCCATAGGCTTTGAAACGGACGGCGCTGATGATGCCTGACGCATTGATGCGCAAATGCAGTTGCAGAATTTCCCCACCGATCGGACTGTCAACTCGCGCCGCTACAACATCCGGTTGTTGAGAATCGAGGCAACCGACGTGGTGGGGATGCGCAAAATGTTCGCGGGCCGCCGGGCTGAGTTCGTGCATCAGTGTGGATCAAGCAGAGGTTTCGGTATTCCGGCCCGCATCGACGGCCGCAGCGTCATTTTGCTCCGCCCAGCCCTCCCGGCTGGCGGCCGAATGCAATTCACAACCCTGCAAATCGGGCAGGCACAGTTCGCCAGGTTCGATGCCCGCGCTCCGCAACGTTTGGCATAGTTGACGCACCGTGCGATCGAGGCGGTGAATATGATCCAGCATCTGATTGATGGCATGCGCTTCGGGATCGGGCAGGTCGGGTGTGGCGCCATAGGCGTCAAAACCAAGTTTGCGAGCGATTTCCCGGCGCACGTTCTCTGTGGAGTTGGGGCCGCTGGCTTCCACGACCCGGCCCGGTACGCCAACGACGGTAGCGCCGGGAGGCACTTCCTTGATTACCACGGAGTTCGAGCCGATGCGCGCGTGATCACCGACCTTGAAAGGGCCAAGCACCTTCGCGCCAGCGCCGATCACGACATTGTTACCGAGGGTGGGATGACGTTTGCCCTGGTTCCAACTGGTGCCGCCCAGGGTAACGCCTTGATACAAGGTGCAATCATCGCCGATCTCGGCGGTTTCGCCAATCACGATGCCCATGCCGTGATCGATGAAGAAACGTCGACCGATTTTGGCGCCGGGGTGGATTTCAATGCCAGTCAGGAAGCGAGTTATGGAGGACAGAAAACGCGCCAGCCATTTCAGACCCAGTTTCCACAGGGCATGATTGACCCGATGCAGCAGGACGGCGTGAATGCCGGGGTACGTCGTGAGAATTTCAAAGACACTGCGCGCCGCTGGGTCACGAGCGAACACACAGGTAATGTCTTCACGCGGACGTTGCCAAAATGCCATAGCCATTCAATCCAGGTTATCGTCTCAAGAGCGCCGCTCGCCTGCAGTCAGTCTGGCGGCGGGGGCGAAAAGTATAGCGCAATCGGGCGTTTTGCTCGCTTCCGGGAGAACGGGCGCTGTCCAAGCGTTGCGCATCCTGGGCTTTGCCTCTAAGATACCTTCCCCCTGCGGCCCAGCCGGGTCGCGACTCCTTGCCTCACCGTTATTATGGGAGGCTATCCTAATTCCGTAAGGAGCCTTTATGCGACATTACGAAATCGTGTTCATGGTCCATCCTGACCAAAGTGAACAAGTTCCCGCCATGATTGAGCGTTATCGCACCTTGATCGCGGAAGATGGCGGCCAGATTCATCGTCTTGAGGACTGGGGCCGGCGCCAGTTGGCTTATCCTATCAATAAGGTTCACAAGGCGCACTATGTATTGATGAACATCGAATGCAGCCAGACAGTGCTTGAGGAGATCCAGAGAGCGTTTCGTTTCAACGACGCCGTGATTCGCAATCTCATTATCCAGCGGGATGCATCTGAAACTGAACCCTCGCCTTTGGTCAAATCGCGCGATGAGCACGCTGACCGCGATGATCGCGACGACCGCGATGATCGCGATGATCGTGACGATCGTGACGATCGTGACGATCGCGATGATCAGGAGGATGCTGATGAGCAAGGAGAGGATCATGAGGATCGCGATCAGGAAGATGATGAAGATCGCGGCGACGATGTTGACCAAGAGACCGTTGACGAGGCGGGTGGGATTGAGGACGAGACGCGCTGATTCGCGTTGATCTCATTTAGTCATGGCCGTGACTGCTTCCGCCGACAACTGGCTGGTCATTACTGGCCAAGTCGTTGAAGCGGGCGAGGTGCGCGCCTCCCCCGCCGGGGTCGCGATTGGCCGATTTTTGCTGGACCATCACTCTGGGCAACTTGAAGCGGGTTTTCCCCGTGAGGCGCGTTGCCGGATTCCAGTCATCGCTTGTGGCGAGACGCTGGCTGACGCTGCGCGGCAACTGTCGCCGGGGATGCCGGTGCGGGTGCGGGGCTTTGTGAGTCGCGCTAATTCCCGTGAGGGCGAATACCGGTTAGTGCTGCACGCCGCGCATATTGACGTTTTGAATACTGAATGATTCGAATTTGAGGAGTAATTCCATGTCGCGATTTTTCCGTCGCAAGAAGTTTTGCCGTTTCACCGCTGAAGGCGTCAAGGAAATTGATTACAAGGACATTGCCGTTCTGAAGAACTACATCACCGAAACCGGCAAGATTGTGCCCAGCCGGATTACCGGAACCAAGGCCCGTTATCAGCGGCAGTTGTCGGTAGCGATCAAGCGCGCCCGCTTTCTGGCGCTGTTGCCATACTGCGACCGACATTAAACACCGACTCGGGGCAGTGCGAACGGAACCCGTTGGGAACCCTTCAGCGTGAAATCGCTGGCCGCTTTTATCCTACGCAGTCGCGGGTCGGCGGCGTTGGTTGCGTCGGTCGCCGCAGTGTCTTTCTGGCTATTCCCGCCGCTATTGATAGTATCTGGGGCAGTGGTGGCATTGGTTGCCTTGCGTCGGGGATCGGTCGAGGGGGCGCTGGTCATGGCGCTGGCAGGGATAGCCGCTGTTGCCCTGAGTTGGCAGGTTTTGGGCGCCCCATGGCCGATGCTGGATGTCCTGCTGGCGGTCTGGTTGCCGGTCTGGCTGCTGGCGTGGGTGCTGCGCGCCACTATTTCGCTGTCGCGAACGCTGCAAGTGGCGGCGGTGCTGGGCTTATTGGGCGTCGCCGGTTTTTATCTGGCGCTGGGCGATCCGGCGATCTGGTGGCGCTCCTTGCTGGATCAGTTTCAACAGGATCTGGCGACGCTGGCTCCAAAGGGATCGGTGGGTGACCCTGCGTTATTGGCGCAATGGCTGGATCTGCTCAAGGCATGGGCGCCGTGGTTGCCAGGGCAAGTGAGTAGCGCGATAGTGATGGTTGTCTTACTGGCGTTGTTGCTGGGGCGCTGGCAGCAGGCGCTGCTGTTCAATCCCGGCGGCTTTCGTTCTGAATTTCATGGGTTGCAACTGGGGCGACCGCTGGCAACCTTTACCTTAGCGTTATTCGGCGCAACTTTGGCGTTTGGCTGGCCGCCATTGGCCAATGGGTTGCTGGTTCTGGGCGTGCCGTACACAATGCAAGGAATCGCTCTGGTTCATGTGATCGTATTGCAGCGGCGCTTATCGTCAGCTTGGCTGGTGTTGTTCTACCTGTTGCTGATTCCGTTGCTGTCGCAGGTGGTGATGGCGCTGGGGGTGGTGGATGCCTGGGCTGATTTTCGGAGCCGCATCCGGGCGCGGTCGGACGCAAACTGAATTTGAATAAGTGATTATTTGGAGTCTAAAAATGGAAATCATTCTTCTGGAAAGAATTGCCGATTTGGGTCTACTGGGCGACCGGGTCAAGGTAAAGCCGGGTTATGCGCGCAATTTTCTCATTCCCAAGGGAAAAGCCACCGAGGCAACCTCGAAGAATATTGCGCGCTTCGAAGCGCGCCGCGCTGAACTGGAGCGAATCGCCGCCGATGCGTTGACCAGGGCCAGGGCGCGCGCTGAGCAGTTGGCCGAATTGATCGTGACCTTGTCGGTGAAAAGCGGCACTGAAGGCCGCTTATTCGGTTCGGTCGGTCCCGCTGATATTGCCAATGCGGTTTCCGCCGCCGGCATTGAGTTGCAGAAACAGGAAATCCGATTGCCACAGGGGTCGATTCGTCAGATTGGCGAATACGATGTGGATCTGTATTTGCATCCAGAGATCAAGACCCAGATTCGGGTCAACGTTATCGCCGAGACCTGAGCTGCAATCGACAAGTTGCACTAGAATGAATGGGCGCTGACGTTGCTGGTTCCGGGCGACCAGGCCAGCGAAGCAGCCAAATAGGTCGGGCATCAGCACAGCGTTGCCCGACAGGTGTGCGCGGGTCGGGCGCGTCCTGCGTCTGACCGGTCAATCTGAACCGGATATTTCAAACCACCTGCCGTCGGTCCGCCATGCAGCCTGTTTCCCCATTTCCCTATCGTAAGGATGCCGCTGCCGAGTCGCTACGGATACCGCCGCATTCCCTGGAAGCGGAACAGGCGGTGTTGGGCGGGCTGATTATTGCCAACACGACCTGGGATCAGATTGCTGATCGGCTAAGCGACAGTGATTTTTACCGGCATGATCATCAGTTGATTTTTCGCGCTATTCGCCGCCTGGCGGAAGAGAGCCGACCTTTTGACCCGATCACGCTCTCTGACTGGCTCCAGAGCCATAATCAGTTGGAGGAAGTGGGTGGCCTGACTTATCTGCTGACAATGGCCACGGATACGCCGAGCGCCGCCAATGTCCGTGCTTATGCCGATATTATTCGGGAGCGGGCGATCCGGCGTGGTTTGGTGCGGATCGCGACGGAGATTGCCGATCATGCTTATGATCCCAAAGGACTGAACAGCAAGGACTTGCTCGACGATGCCGAGAAGCGGATTTTCGCTATCGCCGAACGGGGTCTGCGCGCCCGTGAAGGATTTTCCAATATTAAGGATATGCTGGCGCGCACGGTGGAGCGGATTGACCTGCTGTTCCAAAGTGATAATCCAATTACCGGCCTGGCGACCGGCTGGCCGGATTTTGATGAGATGACAGCGGGGTTGCAGCCGGGCGAACTGATTATAATTGCGGGCCGGCCATCAATGGGCAAGACCAGTCTGGCGATGAACATTGTTGAATATGCAGCGATTCAACTGAAGTGCGCGGTGGCGGTTTTCAGCATGGAAATGCCTTGTGAAAGTCTGTTGATGCGCTTGATGTCGTCGTTGGGGCAAATTGATCAGCACCGCATTCGCACCGGACGCTTGACGGAGGAGGATTGGCCGCGCTTGACATCGGCGGTGACGCTGCTGTCGGAAGCGCGCTTGTTTATTGATGACAGTTCCAATCTGAGTCCGAATGAATTGCGCGCGCGCGCGCGGCGTTTGCACCGGCAAGAGGGGCAGTTGGGTTTGATTGTGGTTGATTACCTCCAGTTGATGCAGGTGCCGGGCAGCACCGAAAACCGGGCGACCGAGGTTTCAGAGATTTCGCGCTCGCTCAAGGCGCTGGCCAAGGAATTGTCGGTGCCGGTGGTGGCGTTGTCGCAGTTGAATCGCACCCTGGAGCAGCGTGGCGAGAAACGGCCGATCATGTCGGATTTACGTGAATCGGGCGCTATAGAACAGGATGCGGATCTGATTTGTTTCATTTACCGTGATGAAGTTTACAATCCCGAGAGTCCCGAAAAAAACATTGCTGAAATCATTATCGGTAAGCAACGCAATGGTCCCATTGGTACGGTTCGCCTGACGTTCCGGGGGCAATATACCCGTTTCGAGAATCACGCTTCTCAGTCTTATTCATCCAATTATGAG
>JAGRHK010000029.1 GCA_020444985.1 Candidatus Competibacteraceae bacterium | reverse complement strand
CCGTGGATGCGCCGGGAAGAAACGTGCGGGCCAAGTCCGGCCTGAACAAATCCATCCTCGACCAAGGCTGGTTTGAGTTCCGTCGCCAACTGGGCTACAAGCTGGCCTGGAATGGCGGACGCCTCATCGCCGTGCCGCCCCGGAACACGAGCCGCACCTGTCCGTGTTGCGGCCATGTGTCGGCGGACAACCGCCAGACGCAAGCCCGATTCGCGTGTGTGGAATGCGGTTTCGAGGAAAACGCCGATGTGGTCGGCGCGATCAATGTACTAAGGGCGGGACACGCCCGGTTCGCCTGTGAAGTGAGCGGTGCAACAATGCCGCCAGCAGCAGGAACCCACCGAAGCGACTCCGGAGCGGCTCCATGCTACCCCTGAGCGCCGTAGGAATCGCCGGCCTTCAGGCCGGGGAGGATGTCAAACACCGACCTGAATCTGGTCCTGGCTGCCCACAATACTGCGGCGAGTGGTTCTGGTGATCCGCGTGACTTGGATGGCGATGGCCAAATCACCGTGCTCGATGCGCGCAAGTTGGATGTGAACTGCTTTGGCAACTTTCCCGACTAGTAGCCGTGGGGCTGCTGGCGGCTCGTCACCGGGCGCGGTAGGCGCTTAACACCGACATCGGCTCGTAATACGACCCTTCACTCGATGGATCAGCAATGCCTGATCCATCGGGCTTCAGCGGCGAAAATATTGGTTAGTTTTTCCTGGTGACCATCATGGTCGTCTGGTATCCGATTACCAGTTGATCTCGTTGATTATAGGCGCTATTTTTATAGATAAACAAGAACCTTTCCGGCTGTTTGGTGGGGCGAAGATCCACGACTTCGGCCTCTGCTCTGAGCGTGTCCCCAAACAATACGGGCGACGTGATCTTCATCTGGTCGACGCCCAGATAGGCATAAATTTCATAGCCATCTTGGGCCAGCAGTTCAGCAATATTGTCCGCATGGTGGACCAGGCCGTCGGCGACCGCGAAAATGATGGGTCCGGCCAAGGAGCGTTCCTTGAACCAAGTGCCCTTGGCATACTCGGCATCGCTGTGAACGGCCATGTTGAACCAGGTGAATTGGTGCAGGAGGGAGAAGTCCCCAACGTCCAGCGTTCGGCAGACCCGACAGGGAATTTTGGCGCCTGCTACGACTTTGCCCGTCATAACGATTGCTCCTTTCTGGATTCGGTTGCGTAAAGTGCGTTTAATCTATCATTACAGGAGCGTTCTGCTGTTTCTGGTCGTTGACCACCGTCAGCAAGGCGGTGGCCCCTAGATGATCCTGGCCATCGATTTCGATGAGCTTTTCCAGTAGGGCGGTCGCCTTCTCCAATTCGCCAAGCCGCGCATAGAGGTAGGCTTCGCCTTTCAGGCAGAGTAAATAGCAACGCACCATGAGCATGTTCTTGTCGCCGCTGGATAGCTGAGCTTCACTGAGCGTGCGCCAGTCGTGAGGCAAGTCGATGGGTTGCCGAATAACATCCCGCGCTTGTCGGCTGATCGCCAGGGCTTCCAGAAAGCGTTGTTGATAAACGTAATAGCGAAAGAGGGCGATCAGCACCATGAGATGGTCTGGCGCTAAGTGGTAGGCGCGTTGCAAATCGGCTTCTGCTTGTTCGTCACCGTAATTTTCCTCAGCGCGCTGGAGGAGTTGCACGACTTCCTCCGCCGGCGGCGAGTCGAAAAACAGTGATTCGGCATCGAAAGACAATAAATCCATCGGAAAGGCCCTCAATAAATGCGTCCATGATACATAACTCTCCAAGGCATCGTCTGGTTAATGCAACGCAAGATGCCGTAAGGCTTTAACCCGCAAAGCCATTAGCCCTGTCCTTTTTTATTGAGATTGATGCTGCGCGTTCGCCGTTCAGGCCGTAATTTTGAATAAACTTTCCAGGGCTTTATTGGCGATTTCAATGCCTTTAACGCTAGCCTTTACCTGATAAAGCCCGACTGCTTGCTGAACCATGGCGTCTGTCAGGTCGCTGTCGGAAGCAGGCAACGAGGCATTTCCCGAGGATTCGGTCGTTGCCACGGATTGATGAGCGATTGTTTGCGCGCTTTGATCCATCAAATTAGTCCCAACCTGAATGCCCATCCTGCTGGCTGTCCACGCATTGAAACTGACGGTAGTGCTGTCGGTGATCATCATGGGTCTCCTTATGGCTTCACATAAAAAATACAACTGTTTAAATTTTACACACTATCAGGCCTATTAGATAGCTTAGCGATCCATTTAGTTTCAGAAAGAATATGCCATTGCAGAGTACAAAGCGGCTTTCGCGCTCAGTCGTGGAGATGGTTTCAAGCGTGCTGATCAGCAAACATCCCAGCAGCATCACACGCTTGCAGAAAGCCGTGTTTTAGAAAATTGCTGTTGGCATAAGGCGCTTGCTTTGTGTGGCGCTGGATGCCGCGTAAATACTTCTCCGGCGTCTTGCCATCCGTACCTCCCGATTCGGTATGCCATCGCCATTCATCCAATACTTCCACGATCCAGGCTTTGGCATCGCTATCACAGAGTTTCGCTCGGTAGCGCTCCTCAATGCCGTATACATCGTTCCAGGTGCAGATTTCTTCGGCCAATGCAGGGGGACCGAAGGATAAATCGATGTCATTGGGCTTGAGGTTTTTGTGATCGGTATGGGATAGCTTTACCCGAAGCTCAATGCGCCAGGCTTGGGTTGCGAAGGGATAAAACAGCTTGCGCCGTGCCTGTACTCCGCAAGGGTCTTTGAATGTGCGCGCCGGGTTCTTGCTGCCTTTGTAGCTGCTGTTGCAGTGGTGGCAAGTCGGCACCAAGTTGCGGAAGTTGATGGTGTTGAACGGGTACAGCGCTTTGGGCAGGTAGTGGTCGTAGGCTTCCCGTTTACTGTGGTATGCACCGAGCAGGTCATTCAAGCCGCAGAATGGGCATTTGCCCAAGCGGTTCGCCTGCGCAAAGCTGGTGTAGTGGTCGTCGATTTCACCAATCACCTCCCTGAGCGCTTTCAGGCCAAGCAGGGAATGGTCGTACAAGCCCTTGAAAAAATGGGCTAGCTCATCGTGTAGCGTTGGATGCTGCGCTTGGAGTTCGGCGTAACGGACGAGCTGCGCTGCCGGGTTGTTTGCGCATACCTTTTCCAGATCGTTATTGCCGCGATACCAGTTTTGCAGTTGCGCGATCTGGGCCGGTTGCAGGTTGGCGAACAAGGTGTAGATGTGCTGCACATGGCCGTTGAAGAAGTCCGCACCTTTGGCATCGGAGTAGTGAAAGGCGGTCACCACCGCTTTCAGCTCGGGGTTGCCGTTGAACAGATGCATGCCAAACGGACCTGCACCGGGCGCCTTACACCACACTTCAAAAAAGAGGAAGTCGATGAACTGCTGCATCTTCTCCATCTTGTGTTGCACATAGGTGTAGGCAAACAGCATTAGTCCCGCCCTTCCGCATTGGCCTGGGGGTCGCTGTTCAGCAGGGTGTTGACTAGCAGCACTTTTTCCACCGAGTCGCCCAGTCGGCGATCCAGTTCGTCGATCAAGTCCTTTGGATTTTCACCTTGCTCGAAGCGCTTACGAATGTCGTTCAGAATCGCTTCGGCACGTCCGCCGACGGTTTCGCGCTTGCCAAAGCTGAGCATGGTGATTTTGTTGATCGATGCGCCCAGGGTGTTGTAGTCGGGGCGACTGATCTGCACTGCGCCGCTCGCCTCGTCCTTGGCAAATAGCAGTACTTTGTCCGGGGTGCTGTCGGAAATCAGAAACGGTGAGTGGGTGGTGATGAGCATTTCGGCTTGCTTGTCCGTTTCGCCACCCAGGCAGCGATCCAAGCGGCTGATGAAGCTGGCCCGCCACACCGGGTTGAAGTGGGTTTCTGGTTCGTCCAGCAGAAATAGGCTGTTGGTGTCGCGGAACAGCAGGCATAAGCCCAAGCTGTGCAGCAATTGGTGTTCGCCATCCGACAGCTCTTTGAGGAGCATTGCTTCCTCCACCCCTTTCTTTTTAAAGTAGAAATTCTTGAAGCGCATGATGCGCGCATCGGATGCGAGGGTTGGCACCGTTTCGCTGACATAGTGGCTGGTTGAGGTATAGAGATCCGCTTTGAGGGCGTCGCTGACCGCGTACAGATTGAGTGTGAGCAGGACTTGCAGCGCTTGGAACAAGGCCAAGGCGGAATTATCGAAATTGGCGCGGAAGGCTTTCTTGGTCTGGTCGTTGACCCAGTAATCGAGGATTAAGGTGTCGGTGGCTTCATCGTGAAAATACAGCGTGGCGCAACGCTTGAGCTTTTCGATGATGGAAGTCCGTTCGTCGCCTTCCAGTCCTTGGAGCAGGTGGAGACGGGTTGTATCGGTTTCCGGGTCAGGCGTAATTGCAGCGTTGCCTTCAAAGAAATCTTCCGGTTCGCCAGCAGTGAGCGCCGCTACCTGTTGGCGTGTCATGGGAATACTGCGCCGGAGGATGATGCGAAATTCTTTGAGTTCTCCGATGCCTACCTCGTCACGGAAGGGCTGCAAGGTGGCTTCGTCTTGGAACAGCAGGTTGCACAGCAGGATGGCTTGGCTGAAACCATTGTCGAGGTAGGCAAGTCGCGTGTCTGGGCGGCCAGGGTATGGCAGTTGCTGGGTCAGTGCGTTCCAGTATTCGTCGAACTGGATAAAGCGCATTTTGAAGAAGGGCAGGCTGAGGATTTCGTTTTCGCCGGATGAGTAGCCCAGCACGTATTGCGGTAGCAGGATATCGGCGTGGCTGCCCTTGGAAACTTCTTGGTTTTCCCAGAGAAGGCGCACCGATTCGCCGGTATTTTTCCGCACGCTGACTTGTGCCCATTTCGGGCTGTCGGGGCTGCGGTACTGTGCAGGCACACGGATCAGGTAATCCAGCTCAAAGGCGGTGGGTGAAAAGTCCAGCGCTTCGTTTTGCAGTACTTCCGGCAAGAAGCTGCGGCGCACGCGCTGGATTTCCAGTTGGTAGAAGATCGCTGCCAGCGCTTCGAGCAGGTTGGATTTGCCGCTGCCGTTGGGACCGGCGCAGACGAAAGGGGCAAAGCCTTCGTTTTTGGCCTTTTCTTCCTGCAAGCTCCATTCAGTGCGGAAGTGATGTTCAAAATCACAGGGCAAGCTGCGAAAGCCTGCCGGGTCGGTGATTTTGAGGCGTAGCAGTTTCATGCCTGCGCGGCTTTGAGTTCGATGCGGTTGCCCACGTCGTCCAGCGCTTGCGTCAGCGTGCCAACGGTGAGCGCTTCGCAGACCCAGCTTTTGATGTGCTCGTAGTGGTTGGGGCCAAGATCGATGTCGTCGTCCGCGTGCAGTTCCGCCAACCGGGTTTGTACCGCTGTGATGAAGTGCTGCACCGAAAACGGTTTGCTGTGCAGTTGACCGCGATAGGCATCCAGCCATTGCAAGATCAAATCTTTGCGCGTCTCCACGCTCTCAAGTGCAGCCCGTAGGTTACCCGTGTCAGGCAGGTTGATAGCCAAACCTTTCTCGACGGGCGTGTGCAAGGGTTCTGCTGCTACAACTTTCTCTTCCTGAGCTTGTGTGTCCGGCATGGGCACACGCGATAGATCCAGCTCGCCTTTGAATGCCTGCTGGCTTAGTGCGCCGTAGAGGGATTCGAGGTCGGTGAGACTTTGTTGGTAGCGGGATTTGAGGGCTTCGACTTTTTCGACGATGGCACCAAATTCATTTTGAAATCCAAGCGGTGGAACCGCCACCATAGTTTCCTTAACATTTTTGCTACTTATGGTGTTTAGTCCAGAAGTAGTTTTGCCAGATCGAAACATTTGCTGCCTCCCGCCAGGAGAATTGATAAAGAAACTGGCGTAAAGAGGTGTCATTTGCGATAAATCAACTCGAACACGAATCAAATGGTTCTGATGAACACAGTTTTCGATTGATCCATCCCATACCGCAGATCGACCAACTTCCTCTGGATTACCATGTCCCTCAACAATTAATAAGTCACCTGTTTTCAAACGAACACGATTTAGCTCTGCTGGAGTTACGCCAATCCGCTTGATTTCACTCAGATTGAGTCTGTCACGATAAACGTTGGCTACCCTGAGATAAGGAGCATCCATTTCATAGTCGTTGCGCTTCGTGGTTACCTGCAAACCTCCTTGTACATCACCAATAGAACCCAATGGATGAATATCCCACCCCCTCTCATTCCGCACCGGATCACCAAACATCTCCAGAAACACGCTTTTGAGCAGGTCGTCGAGTTGTTGCAGGTGTTGTTTGCGCTGGGCGATCAGCCCTTCCACTTTGCCGAGCAAATGGGCAATGCGGATTTGGTCGTTGAGAGGTGGGAGGGCAATCTCAAGTTTGTACAACTCTTCTTGGGTAATACCCTTGACCGTAGCACCAGATCCCTTTTTGATGATCTCATCCTTCAATGACAAAACTGCATGTAGTAGGAATTCCGTATTCAATGGCACTTTTGGAACAAGCGCCCGCAAATCTTGATTTATTGCCAAATCCACGGTGTTAATAGCTGCTTTTCCCAAGGACATTCTCGTGGGGATAATGACATGACCTTTTGGAATGAGATTCGCTGAGCTATTCCTCAGTCCTTCTTGGCTAATGAAATCTTGAGTTTCAGACAGTAACGTCGAAGTGAAGTCTTTGACGCTTGCCCAAGGAATTCCGCCATTCCAATATTCAGGAACTTGTTTTGATGGAGTTCCACCACCCCTAAAGGTGACTAGCTCTCGGAGGGATTTAAGCGTGCTCATCCCACCATCCTCTTCAACTCCAACAACTCACGCACAATCCCACTCTGCACCTTGGCCAGTTCCGCCTCATCCACATCGCCCACCTCGGCCTGAATCAACCGATCCAGAATCACGCCCGGCGCGTCGTACTGCACTTCCTCGAACACATCCTCTTTGTAGCGGGAGAGCGAAAGATCAAAGTTATTCTTCTCATCCGCAATTTCGGCACGCGGCACCATAAAATACTTCGCGGTGCGGTCGGTGTCGGTGGCCGGACTGCGGGCGTGATACTCGGCGATGATGTCTTGCAGGTCGCCAAAACCTTCCTGCTTCGTGCGCTTATCGTCCAGCGAATAACCATCGCTGGCCATCTCGTAAAACCACACGTGTTCGGTGGCGGGTTGAGTCACTTTCTCTTTCGGCCCCCACACCTTGGTAAACAACAAAATAGCGGTGCTGACCCCGGCATAAGGTTTGAACACACCGCTGGGCAGGGTGATCACCGCTTTGAGATCGCAGCTTTCCACCAGCAACTGCCGCAACTTCTTGAACGCGCCACCGGAACCGAACAACACCCCCTGCGGCACGATCACACAAGCGGTGCCGCCTTTCTTCAGCAAGCGGTAGATATTCTCGACAAACAGCAGCTCGGTCTTGGTGGTGGCAAGTTGTAGATTCTCGTTGATATCGCCCTTATCGATACTGCCGGTAAAGGGCGGATTCGCCATCACGATGTCGTACTCGGCTTCCTCGTTATAGCTCTTGCTCAAAGTGTCCTTGTAATCGATATGCGGCTCATCGATACCGTGCATCATCAAATTCATCAAGCCCAAACGCACCATGGTCTGATCGATGTCATAACCCCACAGCGAACTGGCCAGAATCGCCTGCGCTTTCTCGGTCAGAGCCGCAGCAACCGAAGTGCGTTTGAAGCCATCTTCATCCGGTGTGAGATTCGT
Organism: Candidatus Competibacteraceae bacterium; assembly: GCA_020444985.1. Classification (GTDB taxonomy): domain Bacteria; phylum Pseudomonadota; class Gammaproteobacteria; order Competibacterales; family Competibacteraceae; genus UBA2383. The sequence goes on along the minus strand of JAGRHK010000029.1, from coordinate 2,255 downwards.
AGTGCCCGCCTTGATCGCCAATTGGGTGACGATGTACTGATACGCACCGAGCAAAAAACCCCCGGAACCACAAGCCGGATCGGCAATCTTGTGACCGAGCTGCGGCTGCACCAACTCCGCCATCAACTTGATGATGTGGCGCGGAGTACGGAACTGACCGTTCTTGCCCGCAGTGGCAATCTCGGACAGCAGCATTTCATAGACATCGCCCTGAATATCCTGAAAAGCTTGGCCTTTCTCCTGCGAATCCTTCTCCATTACCGCGAAGATTTCATCAATGGTCTTCACCGCCTCCACCAGCAACGCCGGTTTGGGAATGATGAACACCGCATTCTTCATGTGATGGGTGAAATTGGACTCCACGCCATTCAAATCTTTGAGAAAAGGAAAAACCTTGCCCTGCACATGCTGCAACATCTCCTCGGCCTGCATGCGCTTGAACTCACTCCAACGCAGACTGCGCTTATCGATGGGGCGCTGTTCCATCACCGGCCAATTGCGCTCCTCCGGCGGAATCCAGCGGCCTTCAAACTTGGAGGCGTAGGTCTCGCCAGTAAACTCGGCATCGGCCTGCCGCTTCTGATCCAGCTCATCCAGCCGCTTCATGAACAGCAGATACGTGATCTGCTCAATCGCGGTGAGCGGATTGCTAATGCCGCCACTCCAGAATTTGTTCCAGAGCTGATCGATCTTGCTTTTGAGTTCGGGGTTGTTCTGTAACACGGGATGCCTTGTTTTCTCAGGCAGCCAACCGTTCGGTCAGCTGTAGGATTTCGTTGATTTCAGCCGGGCTGAACACGCCACGGATGCCTTGCGGATGGATAACCGTAAACGGGGCATTGATCAGGTCTTTCTTCTCTACTTTTTCGCGCTCGATGATGAAATTCTTCAAAAGATTCAGGAACTCCATCTGCCGACTGCTCAGCGTAGTGTGGGCGCGGATGAATTGGGCAAAGGCGGCACTGACCTCATCGGGGAAGCTTTGCAATACCTCAATGTCCAGGATGTGGCGAATGAACTGGATGAGGCGCGCCCTGCGGTTTTTGTAGACCTGCCGCAGCAGATCCTCGGTGATGTGCGGGTGCTCTTCGTGCAGCAATTCCGCCAATTGATGCGCCTCTTCGCTACTCACCACCGCGCCGCTCTTAATCTTCTGCAATACCGGATTGTGCGCCGTCAGTTCGGCAATCAACGCCTCCACCATCTCGCGGTAGCGGCTGATGCTCACCGCCTCATGCTGCGGGCCGAATTCCACCCACTCCTTCTTATGCAGCACATCCACCAGATCCAGATGCATTTGCTCCTGAACGCTGCTTTGCTCACGAAACTTCATCAGCGGGCCAAGCTTGGCGATCAGCGCATCGAAAGCATCCTCGTCGGCCTTGGCCCAGTAATGAGTGCTTTGCGCGGCACGAATCAGCACCTCTTCCTGCTGCACAAAACTCACCGCAAGCGGCAATTCACCGATCTGTGCAACGATGCCTTCCTTGAGGGTTTCGGCCTGCGCCTTCTCTTCGTGCAACAGCGCCAGCGCATATTCCAGCAGATCGCGCTCGAAACGCATGGCTTTAAAGTCGGCTTCGGACACGGTGCGGAACAGCGGCTTGATCGTGGTCCGCAAAAACTCCAGCCGCTCGTGGCTGAGATTGACCCAGAAATTCTCATCTTCCAATGGCGCCAACGCGGCAGCCGCTTCCTTGATCACCACCGAATTCTTGGGCAAGATTGCAATCTGCAAACGCAGCTTGGCGATTTCACGCGCGGCGATATCCGCATGGCCGCTGTCCTTAGCCTTTTCGATCTTGTCCAAACGCAGACCCACCACCCGCACCGGTAGCGGCAATTGCGACTTCAGTTCCTTGCCTTTGGGATGGAGCTTGAAATACTCGAAGTTATCCCAGCAATCGAGAATCAGAAACACGTCTTTCTCCAGACACCAGGGCTTGGGCTTGCTGGTTTCCAGCAGCCGCGTACCGCGCCCGACCATCTGCCAGAACTTGGTGTAGGAATACACCGGCTTGGCGAACACCAGATTGACGATTTCGCGCACGTCGATGCCGGTATCGAGCATATCCACGCTGATGGCAATACGCGGCATATCGTTATTGGTGAACTGATCAAGCAGGCCGCCTTTGCCGTAAACACGCGGATCGTCGGACACCAGCACTCTGGCCAATTCGCCGTGGTATTGCGGATAGAGCGTGTCGAAAATGGCTTCCATGCGTCGGGCATGATCCTTGGTGGCGCAGAAAAAA
>JAGRHK010000299.1 GCA_020444985.1 Candidatus Competibacteraceae bacterium | reverse complement strand
AGCCAGGCGCGCACCGGGGCAAAACAGGGACCTTCTTCCCGATTCCGCAACAGCGCCATGACTCGCCAGTTCAGCACCGCTCGGTCAAAGGCTGAAATGGGCGGCAACCCGCGCAGCACTGCCCGGCTGATTTCCCAGAGAAACGTGGCCGGGAACTGAAAAGCGATGTTGGCGCAGACGCCCAGTCGATCGGCCAGTTGCAAGGACAGCCAGCGCGCCATGCCGTTACTCTGCGTCACAAGGATTTCACGCGCCAGCGGCGCGCGCAGAGGCTGGCGCAAATATTCCGCCAACCGGTCTGTGAGGGTTTCGAGGCGGTTGCCTTGATGGGTGTGAAACATGAAGGAATCGTACTATGGATCGTCCGATGCGGTATGTTGCGCCAAGCGGTGCAGAGCGGCGCTCAAGCGCGGATCCGGTTCATTCCGAGCGGTTTGTTCGATCAGCCGGGCATTTTCCTGGGTCAAGGACAGTGGCGGTCGCCGCGATCGCGAGGAAGCGGCCGCCGGTTCTACACGGATATGCGGCTTGGGCAAGGTGATGTTGAGCTGCTGACCGAGCGCCTGGCGGATATCGTAAAGTTTGTAACGCAAGCGGGTTGCCCAACCGGCGGAATCGGTTTGCACGGTCCATGCTTCTTCATCCATGCGGATCAGGACAGCATGGTCGCGTAAATGCGGCGGCAAATATGCCTGGAAAATGCGGTTAAGTTGCGCCAATTCCTTGCCCCGCGCGATGAGCTGCCCCAGTACGCCGGGTTGCTGTGATAACCCATCGCCCAGAGATGGAATTGCAGTTTTCTTGCTCAGCTTCCGCTGGCTATCGGGCACCCCCTCTTCCGCCGGTGGGCGAGAGGGGTAAACGATAACCGGCGTGGAAGCACGGTCGGTCGGGCGCGGCGGCATGGTCGGTGCGGCCGGAGAAAGCGGCGGCGCGGGGGATCCCTCAACCAGTCGCATATAGGGCGCTCGGGCGTCGGCCACGGCCCTCGGCGTTGCTTCAGCAGTCGCCACGGATTCGCCATTCTCTTGCGCAATGGGCGGAGAACGCGCGCCGGCCAGTTCCGTCACTTTGGCGGTTCGGGGTTCGGCTGCAGAAGAAGGTTCCTTGGGGCCATAACCACGCAACATCTTTAACATTTTGGACGTGTGTTGCCGGGCCAGGGCGCGACGGTCGGATGGCGCGCTATCGTCGGCCTTGCTGTCCAGTGGATCTTCGCGGATTTCGTCCACGTGATCTTCCTCAACCCTGGATGCACAAACGATGCAGCTCATCGGGTACATTCGGCGGACATTGACCACACAACAGATTGCCAGGCACAGCGAACGCCATTTTTTGCGGCGACGTCAGGTTCAGGTTCTGCATGATCGCCACGAACGCTTCCAGACTCTTGCCGCCGCCAAGTCGTGAATTGCGCGTCTTTTCCTGGGCAATGGACGATACAAAGCGCCCCTCGTAGTTATGCCCCGGATAAACCAGGGTTTCATCCGGGAGACTGAAAAGCTGGTCATGAATGCTGTGGTACAGGGCGACTGGGTCACCAGACTGGAAATCGGTGCGCCCACAACCATCAATCAACAGGGCGTCGCCTGAGAACAAGAGCGGCTGGACATTCGTCTCCACCCGGTAGGCATGATGAGTCGACGTATGGCCTGGGGTAAATAATGGGTGCAGGGCGATTTCGCCAATCATCAAAGGTACGCCTTCGCGCAGACCCATATCCGTGCAAGGCAACTCGTCAAGCGCAGGGCCTGCGATCTGATTGCCTACCAAATGCTTGAGCTTGAGCGCCCCGGTCAAATGGTCCGCATGGATATGGGTTTCAACCGTAAAAGCCAAGCGCAACCCGAGTTCGCGAATCACCGCCAAATCCCGCTCCACGGTTTCAATCACCGGATCGATCAATGCGCATTCGCCGGTTGCCGGACAACCCAGCAGGTAGGTATAGGTGCAGGACACGGGTTCGAATAATTGTCGAAAAATCATGGCTGCCTCCGTCAAGGGGTAAAACTGCTCTGATCGCTTTAGATCAGGGGCAATTTCACATGCAGGACGCCGGGATCATCAGGCGTCGCCTCAATTTTGAAATCAAGCGCCCGATTGAGTCGGAGCATCGATTCATTTTCCCGCAAAACCTCGCCATAAATTTCCTTGATGCCCTGCCGCTTGGCGTATTCGATGATGTAACGCATCAGCATCGGTCCCAGCCCGATTCCGACCATGGCGCGGTCGACCAGGATGGCATACTCGGCCCGCTCCATGTCCGGGTCTGCATTACAACGCACCACCCCCCAGATCGTGCCTTTACCGGGAATGACATCCGGATCGGTGACAATGATCGCCATTTCGCGTTCGTAATCCAGTTGCGTCAAACGGGCGGCCATCTCATGCGATAATTCGTGAATTGGCTGGAAAAACCGCATGCGCACATCTTCCGCAGGCATTCGTTTCACCAGATTCCGCAGCTCCGGTTCATCCTCCGGCAAAATAGGCCGCATCAGGAAAGAACGGCCGTCGGGCAAGGTATAGCGGCGTTCCATCTGCTTGGGATAGGGCAAAATGGCCAACCTTTTGGTGGGTGACTCCGTACTCCGCTCAATCACGACGTTGGCGTCCAGCGCCAGCAGTCCATTGGAGCTGAGCCAGATCGGATTAATGTCCATTTCCACCACTTCCGCCAAATCGACCACCATTTGCGAAACTTTTAGCAAGGTCAAAGCAATGGCGTCCAGATCGACCGGTCGCGCGCGGTTCGTGCTCAGTCGACGATACAACCGGGTTCGCCAGATCAGATCGCGCGCCAGTTGCATGTTCAGAGGCGGCAAGGCGTAAGCGACATCATCAATCACGCCGGCTTCGGTGCCGCCCTGGCCAAAAAAGATCACCGGTCCAAACCGTTTGCCGGTCCGCACGCCCATCATCAACTCATAAATATTATGTCGATAATGCATGGGTTGCACCGCGAAACCGTCAATGACCGCTTCGGGCGCGAGATCGCGCACCCGGTTCAGCATCTCGGTCGCCGCCATCAGCACTTCCAGCGGATTCTTCAGGTTGAACGTGACCCCTCCGACATCGGACTTGTTGGCAATATCCGGCGAGAGAATCTTGAGCGCGACCGGCATCTCCAACTCCAGCGCCACGTCGGTCGCCGCTTCCGGGGTGGAGGCAAATTGCAGCGGCACGACGGGAATTTCGTAAGCGCTAAGCACCTGGCTGGCTTCGTAGGCATTCAAGCGCCGACGACCCGCAGTCAGCGCGATCTGGATAATCCGGCGGGCCGTCTCAGCGTCTGCGGTGAACTCTTCGGGCACCGAGGGCGGAGTCTCCATCAAGAGTTCCTGATTGCGTCGATACTGGGCGAGCCGCATGAAAGCTTC
>JAGRHK010000298.1 GCA_020444985.1 Candidatus Competibacteraceae bacterium | reverse complement strand
CGGTTGCGGTAGCCGCTGCCGGTTGCCTGCTGCAATACGTCAAGGACACTCAGCGCAGCGCCCTGCCGCACCTGACCGGCTTGTGCGTCGAACGGCATGAGGACAGCGTGATCCTCGACGCCGCCAGTCGGCGCAACCTGGAACTTGAACACAGCTTGAGCGGCTCCCCGGAACACACGCTCCTTGGCATCCTCGACCGCTGCGTGACGCCGATGGGCGCGCGGTTGCTCCGGCGCTGGATGCATCGGCCCTTTCGCGACCAGGCCAGCCTGCGTCAGCGCCACGCCAGTCTGCGGCAATTGCTGGATAACGGCGGCTATGAATACCTGCGCGGCGCGCTACGCGGAACCGGCGATGTCGAGCGCATTCTTGCGCGGATTGCCCTGAAATCGGCCCGGCCCCGCGATTTAACCACCCTGGCCGACGCCCTGGGGCGCTTGCCGGGCCTGCAACAATTTCTGAAAGTTTGCGACGCGCTCCTGTTGCGGGAACTGGCCGGACGCGCTGGAACCCATCCCGAAGTCTGCGACCTGCTGAACCGGGCGCTCGTTGATAACCCACCGCAAATCATCCGCGATGGCGGGATGATCGCGCCCGGCTATGACACGGAACTGGATGAACTGCGTGGTCTGAGCGAGCGCGCCGATCAATATCTGATCGATCTGGAAGCGCGGGAGCGACAGCGCACCGGCATCGCGAATCTCAAAGTCGGCTTCAACCGGGTGCATGGCTACTACATTGAAGTCACCCGCGCCCAGGCCCAGGCCGTACCGCCGGACTACCATCGTCGGCAGACCCTGAAAGGCGCGGAGCGCTACATCATCCCGGAGTTGCAGGAATTTGAACAGAAGGCGTTGCATGCCCAGGAACGGGCGCTGGCGCGAGAAAAAGCATTATATGACGCATTGTTAGAACAATTGCGCTCCCGGTTGCCGGCGTTGCAGACCAGCGCCGCCGCCTTGGCGGAACTGGACGTATTGAGCAATCTGGCGGAGCGCGCCGCCGCCTTGCAGTGGAATGCTCCGGAACTGGTCGCGCAACCCGGCATCGCGATCACCGCCGGACGGCATCCTGTTGTCGAACAGGTGCTGGATGCACCCTTTGTCCCGAACGACCTGTATCTGGAGCCGGAACAGCGGCGGATGCTGATCGTCACTGGCCCGAATTTAGGGGGCAAAAGCACTTTTATGAGACAAGTCGCTTTGATCGCATTACTGGCGCATCTGGGCAGTTTCGTTCCGGCCGAACGGGCGGTCATCGGCCCCATCGACCGCATTTTCACCCGCATCGGCGCGTCCGACGATCTGGCGAGCGGGCGCTCCACCTTCATGGTGGAAATGAGCGAGGCGGCTAATATCCTGCACAACGCCACGCCGCACAGTCTGGTGCTTATCGACGAGATTGGGCGCGGCACCAGTACTTTTGACGGGCTGGCCCTGGCCTGGGCCTGCGCAGCGCGACTGGCCAGCACGGTGCGCGCTTTTACCTTATTCGCTACGCATTACTTCGAGCTGACCCGCTTGCCTGAGGAGCAACCGGGCATCGCCAACGTCCATCTGGACGCTGTGGAGCATGGCGAGCGCATCGTCTTTCTGCACCGGGTGCAAGACGGCCCAGCCAGTCGCAGTTACGGCCTGCAAGTTGCCGCCCTCGCGGGTGTACCGCCGGCTGTGATTCAGCAGGCTCGCCAGCGCCTGCGCTGGCTGGAACGGCAAATGCTGCGCCGGGAATTACCGGCGCGCTCCGAAGCAAAGCCGCAATTGTCGCTGTTCGGCGCGGAGACGCACCCGGTCGTTACCGCGTTGGCTGAGTTCGATCCCGAAACACTGACCCCGGAACAGGCGCTGGCGGCATTACGGCGGTTGCAGGAACTGCTGTGAGGCAGAAATTCAACGATGATTTAGAGTCCAGCTGGCGGAGATTCTGAGCGGTCGTTTCAGCCATTATTGTGCAGAGTTCGGGCATGGAAAGTGGAGCCAGTGATTATCCTCACATGACGACATGCTATGATGATTGTCAATCAGTGTTCATCCGCATTTAAGCTCAAACTATCCCCCGTACCGTATTAGAAATTTTTTTTGATAAATATTGGATATATAAAATATATCCTGTTTCACCCCATCAACGAGCCCATCATGCACGAAGCCCAAAATGCTCTGATTTTCTCTCTGTTCCTTATTTTCACCGGTGCGGCGGTATGCGCTACATTAGCGCTTTACGCGCGCCAAGCCCTGCCTATCGCCTATATCGTACTGGGCATCGTGATTGGTCCCTATGGCTTCAAACTCATCAATAATGCTGAAGCCATTGAGCAAATGGCGCAAATCGGCATCATGTTCCTGCTGTTTCTGCTTGGGCTGGATTTATCGCCGCAGCGTCTGTTGCAAATGCTGCGCAAGGCTACGCTGATTACCCTTGGCACTTCGCTGGTCTTTGCCATGATAGGCGCCGGGGTTGCCAAGCTGTTTGGCTACACACCGGGAGAATGCCTGCTGATTGGGGCGGCCATGACCTTCTCCAGCACCATTATCGGTCTCAAGCTGCTGCCGACCCGCACGCTGCACCATCAGCACACCGGCGAAATTATCATCAGCATCCTGCTGCTACAGGACATGCTGGCGATTGCGACTTTGTTGCTGATTGAGGGTTTGGGCGGTCGCGGTTCCTCATTGCAGGGGCTGGGCCTGCTCATCGTGACCCTGCCGATGTTGCTGGGCTTTGCTTTCCTGATTTCACGCTACATTCTGATCCCGCTGATCCGTAAATTCGACAAGATCCGCGAGTACATCTTCCTGGTCGCGATTGGTTGGTGTTTATGCATTTCGCAGATTGCCGCCCTACTCGGACTGTCCTATGCGATTGGCGCCTTCATTGGTGGCGTCGCGCTGGCCACCAGTCCGATCGCCCTGTACATTGCTGAAAGTCTGAAACCGCTGCGCGATTTCTTTTTGGTGCTGTTCTTCTTTTCTCTGGGCGCCGGTTTCGATCTGGGCATGTTGAGTACCGTGTTTCTGCCGACCCTGACGCTGGGCCTATTACTTTTGGGAGCGAAGCCCTGGGTGTTTCGCGGCTTTCTGCAATGGGCCGGCGAGCGGCCGCGCATCGCCATGGAGGTCGGCGTGCGCCTGGGGCAGGTCAGCGAGTTTTCCTTATTGATTGCAGTGCTGGCGCAACAAAATGCACTGATCAGCGGGGAGGCGTCTTATCTGGTGCAGGCGACGACGATCCTGACTTTTATCGCCTCGACCTACTACCTGGTGCTGACCTACCCCACGCCAGTGGCAATCTCCGACAGCCTGCGACGGGATTGATTGGCGCACGATAACGCGATCACTCTCAATGCACTGCACAAATAATTGGCGTTCTGCTTGATATTTTCTATAATCGCC
>JAGRHK010000297.1 GCA_020444985.1 Candidatus Competibacteraceae bacterium | reverse complement strand
GCGACTGCGAACCTGAACCAGCGCCTCACGCGCCTCGCCTTCGCTCAATAAACCAAATTCCTGAAAAGCAGCCAATTCCTGCAAACCACGACGAACGAGGAGTGGATCGGCGTCGCACAAATGCCGACACGCTTGATGGCAGGTTTCCCAAGCCTGCCAGCGGTAGACGAAATCCAGTCCCGGCCCTTTGATATTCTGCATGCCCATGAGTCGATGCGTCATGCCCGGCGGCGTCTCGTTGACGATGCGGGCGATGATCTGCTCGCCGCTGGCGTGGGGATCGCGGATCACGATGAATTTACGGGCGAACCAGCGCCATAGCTGCTCGTGAAATGCCTGATTCAATGCCGCGCGCTGTGCAGACGCACCACGGCTCACCTGCTCTTTCAGCGTCTGATATTCATCGAAACACTGCCCTTCTTCAGCCAGATGGGCCGCCAGCGCGCTCCGATGTTCTTCCGCGACCTCCAGCGCCGCCAACCAACGCTCCAGGCCCGGCGGATCACGCCAGAATTCCGGGGCAGGATGGGGAGGGTCCGCAATGCCAAGACGGTTTAACAGAGCGAACAGGCGCTGCCTTACCTGGCGCGCCTGAGTGGGTATGCGCAACCAGCAAGCTTGTTTTTCCAGCACCTGCAACGCGCTGGCCTGCTTCGCGTCCGCTGGCCACAGGCTGATGTTTTGAATATGCCGATCCCAGGCTTCGCGGATGTAGCCTTGCAGCCCGTCAAGATTGCCGCCGATCAGAAAATGTCGGTCGGCGCTGAGATCGGCGACCAGGATACCGGCAAACACGCGGGAACGAGGAATGCGATCCGCACGATTATTAACGACGGTCGAAATCCAGACCTCCGGCTCCTGGTCACGATCTTGCCGGTCGAAGCCCATTCGCTCCCAGTTATTCAAGCAGCCAAAACGTTCATTCGCCGACATGCCGTTGATGAACGCGAGCTGGCGATCCCGCACCTGCGCCTGTGGGTAGCGCTTCAACACACCGATATCCGCAACCACCCGGTCGGCCATTTCCTTCAGGGCAAAGTCACGGTCTACATCCAATTCCCTGGCCAGCGCCAACGTCAAAGCGATATTGTAGGGATGTTCTTCATAGGGAAAGCGCGCCAGCACATCCTCGGTCAACAGACCGGCTTCCAGCCAACCCACCGTCTTGACGCACGTATTCAACGGTCGGGCCGCATCGCGGAGAATTGGCAGCATCTGCTCCTCGCTGGTGAGCAGCAGCGAATTCGCCGGGATAAATTCGGTCATCACTTCGGGAATGTTGTAACCGGCCGGTCCCTGAATGTCCTCATGATCGGGATAAGTATTGGTAATGGTCGCCAGATCGTCGCGCATCCATTGCCGTTGCAGGATCCGCACGTAGGCCGGCGTCAGACCCATGCATTCCCACAGAAAAACTTCCGCGTTCAAGCGGTCGGCGAGGCGCAGGACATCGCCCTGCTCCCAGATCGTGGCCTTGTCATAGGGGCGGAACAGGAACATCTCCTTGAGAGAACCAAAAGGATAGGCATGTAGAAACATCGCCTCACATCCTGTGGTTTTCGACACCATGCCAAAGCCCAAGGCGTTGATCAGCGCGGCTTTGAGTCGCTCAGTCCCGGACTTGCCGCGCGTGCCCCAGCCGCCCATCACCAGCGCCCGCCGTCGCCGGGCCTGGCGAATGCGCTGATTGACGTAAACATGCTGACCAAAGAACAATCCGCCAACCACCGCCAGAAAGACGCCAAGATCGAACAGAGAATTTTGATACACCGAAAAAAAATATTCACGGAACCGCTCCCACAGGCCTTCCCAGTTCCCTTTCGGCCACAGAACCAGTCCCTGGCCCAGGCGTAACCATGCACTCCCCTCGCCTGCTGGCGGAAGCGGGGCGGGCGAGGATGGCATCGGGAAAAACCGCTGGACGAGCGGATCAGGCTCCAGCAATAAACCGGATTCCATCGGATGCGGCAGTAAACGGCAGGTGAAGCCCAACCGGGCTATCGCTTGCAGATAGGTCGCAGGATTCTGTTGCGCGCCTTCGCGCCAGTTCCGCAGGCGGGCGTACTCGGCAAAACGCAGGGTCAGCACGGTGCGCGCCCATAATCGCCGCCATAATGGACGGGGCGCAACGATTTCGGTAACGCCTTCGCTGGTGTAGCGGCGCAAGGTGCGGTGCCACTGATCCAGGCAGGAAATCAGTTCATCCACCAGCGGCAAATAAGGACGCCAGCCGGCTTCGTCGCTGTCGAACAAAGGCTCTCCCGGCACTTTGGTCTCCGCCAGTTCCGCCAGAATCGCAGACGGCGCGCGCAGGTTGCCTTGATAAATCCGGCCCACGGTATGCCGGAAGGCCTGACGCTTATCTGTGGCTGGATGACGAAATTCATACAGCCAGCGCCAAGCCCGGAATCCCAGGCTCTGGCCTCGACGCAGCCAAGCGCCGAAGCCGTTGCGGCGCAGGTCATAACCGTGGTCATCTTGCGCCAGCAACGCCAGCAAACGCCCCAGATCCGCATCATCCTGGGCCAGCTTGCGGGGCAACCGTCGGCTCCCGCCCGCCGGAATTCGGGCAATCTGTTCAGCCAGCGCCTGCAAGCGGCGACGACGTTCCGGCGTGGCCCAGGCCCACAACTGCTCGTAAGTCTGCGCGGCCCAGCGCCGCACGGCAATCCGGTCAGCCCGCTCATGCAGACGGGCGACGGCTGGCCCCAAAGCGTCCCGCCAGGCGCGCGCCGGCGACTCCTGCGCCGCCGCTTCCAACCATTGCTGGTGAACCCGACCGACCTCGCGCAGCGCCACGCGCAGAACGAAAGCATCGGTCTCGGTCGCCAACACGGCCGCTAAACCGTCTTGCAACGGCGCAGCCAGCTCCGGCGCTACCCGCAGCAGCGCACCGATTTGCAGCAAAGCCGCAGCGCGCACCGGCGGCGCATCATCCTGCCGACTCAGGCGAACCCAGACTGGCAACGCCGCAGCCAGCGGCAGAGACGGCAACGCCTCCGCTAGACCTTGGCGGACGTAGGGGCTGGGATCGTGCTCCACCGTCGCCAACAACGGCGTTAAATCGGGTAACGCCTTAAGATTGCGGCCCAACAACCGTACTGCCCGGCGTCGGATAAATAAATCATCCCCCGCACCGGGCCGGGTCAGGCGGGCGTTCAGCACCGTCGCCAGCGACGGCAAATCCAGGGCTTCCAACAATTCCAGCGCCTCGGTTTGAATCCACGCCACCTGCCGTTGATCCAGGGCCGCGCCGTAGAGATAGCGCAGCGTGGTCGCGGCAACCGGAAGCGCCTGACCATTTGCCGGCAGTTCGCGTAACGCTGTAGCCAGGGCATGAAAAGCCGCAATGCGGACGCGCGGATCGCCGTCATGGGCTAGTAATGGCAACAACCGCGCCTCCAGTTCCAGCC
>JAGRHK010000296.1 GCA_020444985.1 Candidatus Competibacteraceae bacterium | reverse complement strand
TTTCTTGACCGTTTCAATGTCGAAGACGCCGCGTTCGATCTGTTCGCGCGCCTGGGTGTTGGCCTGCCGCAGATTTTCGGCGTTGGACGCCAGCAATTCATTGGTGAGATCGCTGGCCGCCTTCAGCGTTTTAGCCGCCTGGCCGGAGCGGTAGATGGTAATGGCCTGGGCCAGTTGCTGCCGCCATAACGGCACGGTGTTCACCAGCGTCGAGTTGATTTTGTTGATCAGGCTCTTGTCGTTTTCCTGCACCAACCGGATGCTGGGCAGGCCCTGCATGGTGACCTGGCGGGTCAGTTTTAGATCGTGAACCCGGCGTTCCAGGTCATCGCGGGCGGCGCGCAGGTCGCGCAACTGTTGCGCCTTCACCATGTCCTCGCTGGCGGCGACTTCCCGCCCCAGCGTGGGCAGTTCTTCGGTATCTGCCTGACGCAGCTTTTCTTCGCCGGCGGCGATATACAGCTCCAGCGTGTGAAAATAATCGAGATTAGCGTCGTACAGACGGTCGAGCACGATGATGTCGGTCAACAACTGGGTCTTGTGTCGTTCCAGGGCGTTACTGATCTGGTCAATCTCGTTGCGCACGGTTTCATATTCCTGCACGACCTTGGCCAGTGGCGTGACCTTGCCGAACAACCGGGCGAAGAACCCTAGCTTTTTATTCGGGTCGAGCTCTTCCAGATTGAAGTTGCGCAACACCTTGACCATCTCGCTCAAAGCAGTGCCCGCTGGGCCTGCATCCTTGCTCCGCACCCCTTCCAGCATGTTGTCGGAAATCGTAGTCAACTGTTCTTGGGCTTTGCTACCAAAGAACAGAATCGAATGCGAGTCCTGTAAATCAAGCTGGGTGACCAGTTCAGCAATCTGTTGCTGCTCTTGTTCAGGCGTCGGCGCGCGGGCGGCTAAATCCTGCTGGACATGGGGCAAGGCTTCAGCAAAAACCCCGGCCATGGCCGGGAGCGTTGGAATTTCTTGGGAAGTCATCAATGAGGTCGTGGACATGCGGTGGGACTCCAGTAAATGGGAGGGGAAGCCGATAGCGAGTCATTCGGATCGAGGCTCAGGGAACGCAAGCACTTGGCCAATCGCTCAGCCCGCGCCTGTTCCTCGGCGGCATGTTGCGCTTCCTCGAATGCAAAACAAAAACCAATGGATTGATTGTAGGAGCCTGCTTGCGAGCGATATTCACGAGTCAATTGCTCGCAAGCAGGCTCCTACGATAACAAATATTTGACTTTACTCTACTTTATAGCGACTGGTTTTTTGCCAGCCTCTTAGCTAATCGTAGGGTGATCATCGGCCATCCAACGATGGAAAAAGCCGGCCAGCGCCGCGCCAACAATCGGCGCAACCCAGAACAGCCAGAGTTGTTGCAAAGCCCAGCCGCCGACGAAGATTGCCTGGCTGGTGCTGCGCGCCGGATTGACTGATGTATTGGTCACCGGAATGCTGACCAAATGAATCAGCGTTAGACACAGGCCAATGGCGATCGGGGCGAAGCCTGTTGGCGTGTTCTTGTGGGTGGAACCGAGGATGACGATCAGAAACATGAAGGTCATCACGATTTCACAAATGAGCGCTGCGTTTAATCCGTATTGACCGGGCGAATATTCGCCGAAGCCGTTAGCGGCAAAATTGCCCAGTTCAAAGCCCGGTTTGCCGGTGGCAATCAGATAGATGATCGCTGCGCCGGCGGTAGCGCCTAATACCTGAGCAATGATATAGGGAACCACGTCGGAAGCTGGGAAGCGTCCGCCAGCCCACATCCCTACCGATACCGCAGGATTAAGATGGCAACCGGAAATGTGACCAATGGCGTAAGCCATGGTTAATACGGTCAAACCAAAAGCCAGTGCGACGCCAACAAAGGCTATGCCCAGAGGATTGGTAGGATCAGCACTGGGGAAAGCGGCAGCCAGCACGGCGCTGCCGCAGCCCCCCAGCACCAGCCAGAGAGTACCGATAAATTCGGCAGCCATACGGTTGATAATCGGCATAATCTAAAATCTCCTAACGTTTTGCTGTATGAACCCACAAGCGTGGGCCTCTGCATGATAAATTATTTTTCATGACCAAGGCGAGTCGGTAAATAGACGATATTTCCAATAGCTCGCCAAAATCTTCTTTAAAGCGGGGCATATCTCTTCAGTAGCGTGATTAAATGCATCTTAATAATTACATGTATACTTTATTTTTGGGTTTAAAATCAATTTTTTTACATGCAAACCCACTTGAAAGCGTTGGGATCGAGAATGATAGCCAGGGTTTCGCCATCCGGTTTTCGCCAACGGGCCAATCCACGTACCCCCGGTAAAACGAGGCGAGCTTCCAGCAATGGCGGTAGAGGATACAGGGCCGTCGCTGGAATTCGTTCATGCAGTACCGGATCGTCCACGCGCACGGTCAGCGTTCCATTCGGGTGAGCCAGGCGCAACAGCCATTGCCGAGGCGGGTGGTTTGCCGGCTCAGCGCGTTCAGGGAAATGGAGCAGGGTGGCCATCGACGGCGCTGGCGATTCTTCGATTTTGCGCAAACCTTGCACCTTGGCGCTTTCCACCGCGCACACCAAGCCGCCTGTTGAGAAAAACACCAGATCGATGACGGTTGCAACGACATCAGTTTCAACAAGCGGCCGCATGGGCTTCACGCCAATCCTGCCCGATAGTCCTGGAACAATCGTCCCAGATCCAGCGCCAGAACGCTGCGCCCCTGGTAGGCAAACATGCCCGTTGCCCACGGTTGAAAACGCTCCGGCAGCGTACTGAGCGGCGGTTGAATGCGCTCCTCCAGCACATCCAGCACATCCAGCACGCGGTCAACCCGCAGTCCGCTGCACATGGCATTTCCGTGACCCAGTAGAATTGCGGTCCGGCCATCCTCAGTGACATGCTCCACACCCAACAGATCACCCAGACGGATCACTGAAGTCACGTCGCCGCGCACATTGATGACGCCTTCCAGCGAAGAGGGACAACCCGGCACCCAATAGATTGTCGTCATTGGGAGGATTTCCGTCACACTGGCGCCCGGAAAAGCGAATAGCGTATCGCCGACCGCGAATACGACCATTTTCACCACAGGGGCTTCAACTGCGCTAATGTTCGGGTCGCCATGGCGACGCCACGCCAAAATCTCCGTTAGCGCGTCGCGCTCACTATTCATCGCCGGTTTTCTGCCGAGCGCCGGTTGCTGGATCAGCGGCGTCGGCGATTTCTACCCGGTTGCGACCCTGGTGTTTGGCGCGGTAAAGCGCCAGATCTGCGGCTTCAATCAAGGTATTCACCGTGGAAAACTCCGGGAAAGCTGCCACGCCACCGCTGAAGGTGCAGGTGAACTGCTCTTTGTCGGCAAAAAATACGATCTTGGTAAAGCGCTGCCGCAAATCGTCAACGATCCGCTTTCCGTGGCAAATAT
>JAGRHK010000295.1 GCA_020444985.1 Candidatus Competibacteraceae bacterium | reverse complement strand
CACCAGCAGCGACCAGGAGGGTCCATCCGGCATCCGCGCCCCCTGGTCGACCAGCAGGGTATAAAGGCTGGTGGCTTTTGGATCGCCGCCAGCGCTGTGCAGATCGGTCAACAATTCCTGTCGGGTGACATCCAGCAGGAAAACGCGCACCGCATCGCTGTCCAGATCGGCGATCAAACCCTGTACGCTGCGCCAGGTCGCCTCCAGGGCTTGGAACGCCGGTTGATGCAGGATCATGCGCAACTGATCGCCAATCGTCGCATCCACCGCCGCGACCCAGGCGGGTTGTCGTGCATCGGTATGCACGATGTGCGGTTGCACAATCGCTTGCACCAGAGATTGAATCGCCGCTGCGCCAGCGTCAGCGGGTCGCGCCATTGCGGGTTGCGTCGGTGCTTGTCCCAGTAACCGCTCCAGTAATTCAGCCTCGCCTTCGACGGGCGCTGGTTCAGTCTGGACGGTCTCGGCGGGCGGCGAGGGGGTCAATTCGGCGACGGCCTGGGCAAAACTGGCCGGGTTCAATAACCGGGCGCGGGTCCGGCGTAGTGCTTGAAACACTTCCAGCCGCTGGTAAAGCGCGTCAGGGTGAAAATCGTCGAGCTGGTTGAAACTGATGGTTAGCGCCACGTCGTTATCGGTCATGGGCGCGAGCCGCAGTTTTGGCGCGAGCCGGGCCATCACCGCGTCCAGGCTGTCCACATCGACCGCCAGCAGGGGCCGGTTAGCCAGATCGACCAGCAGACCCGGCGTTTCCCGGTGGGCGCGAGCGCTCAAATCGGCCATGATCAGGATGTCGAATGGCGCCGTTGGATCCCGACGGGTCGATAGATTCGCGTTGGATTTGGGTACGTTGAACTGGAATTCCATTCGACCTGGCATGGTTTTTGATCTCCCATCAGGAAACAATGTGGAACGATCAATAAGTCTAGCTGCATTTTACCCATGCAGGGGACTTCCCGGCAGGGATTTGCTGCTAAACTCAAAACCATTCAGTTGCGCTTGGGTGGCTTCTGGCAACCCCCCCGATAATCTCGACAAGCGCTACTCCCTCCTGGAGTCTGGAATCATGGCGGCCACGCAAAAACACCGAATCTTCGCGGTCAACACCCCGCTCGGCGAGGATGTTCTGCTTTTCTATCGCATGATTGCGACTGAACAACTCGGGCGGTTGTTTGAGTATGAGCTGGAGATGCTCAGCGAGCGCACCGATATCGAATTAACGGAAGTGCTAGGCAAGAACATGACGGTGCGCATGCAGTTGCCGGAAGCACGCGGGAGTGGAAGCCGCTATTTCAACGGCTTCGTCACCCGCTTTAGCTACCTGGGCATGCGCGGTATGCGCTACGGTGCATATCGGGCGACCCTCAGCCCCTGGCTATGGTTTCTAACGCGCACTTCGGATTGTCGGATTTTCCAGGACAAGACGGTTCCACAAATTATCGAGGCGATTTTCCAGGAACAAGGCTTCACGGATTTCAAGAAATCCCTCAGCGGTTCGTATCCGACGCTGGAATACTGCGTGCAGTATCGGGAAACGAATTTCAACTTCGTGAGCCGCCTGATGGAGCAGGCGGGCATCTACTATTACTTCAAGCACGAAAACGGTAAGCATCTTATGGTGTTGGCCGATGACTACAGCGCCCACAGCGCGTTTCCGAGTTACGACGAGGTGCCTTACTATCCACCCGACGTCATGCAATGGAAGGAGCGCGATCATATTTATGAATGGACCATACAAAAACAGGTGCAACCCGGTGGATATTCCCTGAACGACTTCGATTTTACCGATCCGACCAAGCCGTTGCGCAAGGTGGTCTCCATGCCCAAGAGTCATGCGATGGCCAAGTTCGAAGTTTACGATTACCCCGGCGAGTACACTGATCCTGGCGATGGCGATAATTACACCAAGATTCGCCTGCAGGAATTGTTGGCGCAGCACGAGATTTTGCAAGGGCTGGGTGTGGTGCGCGGGGTGGCGACCGGCTATCTGTTCAGTCTGGTCAACTCCGGACGCCAGGATCAGAATCGCCAGTACCTGGTCGTGAGCGCCAGCTACGAGATGCAATCCGATCCCTATGAATCCATTCCCAATCCAGAATGGGTCGGCAAGCCTTATCAGGTGCGGATCACCGCAATTGACGCCCAGCAACCCTATCGTGCGCCGCGCATCACGCCTAAACCCGTGGTGCAAGGGCCGCAAACCGCGATCGTGGTTGGCCCCAGCGGCGAGGAGATTTATACCGATCAGTATGGACGAGTGAAATGCCATTTCCATTGGGATCGGCATGACAGCGCGAATGAAGCAAGCTCTTGCTGGATTCGGGTCGCCCAAAGCTGGGCCGGTAAAAAATGGGGCGCGCTGTATTTGCCGCGTATTGGTCAGGAGGTGATCGTTGATTTTCTGGAGGGTAATCCCAACCAGCCGATCATCACCGGTCGGGTCTACAACGGCGCCAACCTTCCGCCGTATACCCTGCCGGACAAGAAAACCATGTCCACGCTCAAGAGCCTCTCCAGCAAGGGCGGGGATGGGTTTAACGAACTCCGTTTCGAAGATGACAAGGGTAATGAGCAAATCTTCCTGCATGGCGAGCGCGACGAAGATGTTCGTATCAAGAATGACGCGCGAGAATGGATCGGCAGCGAGCGGCATCTGATCGTCAAGAAAAAGCAGTTTGAGCAGGTGGAAGGTGAAAAACATCTTATCGTTAAATCCGGCGATGGCGGCGCCGGCGATCAGTATGAAAAGGTGGCTGGCGAGAAGCATCAGCAGGTCGTTGGTAACTGCAACCAGAAGATCGACGGTACGCTGTCGCTCAAGGTCGGCATGAACCAGCAGGAGAAGGTGGGGCAAAATCACGCCCTGGATGCCGGTATGGAGATTCATCTCAAGGCTGGGATGAAGGTGGTCATTGAGGCCGGGATGCAGTTGACGATCAAGGCTGGCGCCAGTTTTATCGATCTGGGTCCAACGGGCATCACGATCAGCGGCGCACCTATGGTGAAGATCGCGGGTAGCCCCATGGTGATGATCAACAGCGGTGGCGGTTCAGCAGGCTCTGGTTCCGGCAGTTCTCCGGATGCGCCCACCGCGCCCACGGCACCGAACGAAGCAGCGGACGATCAAGCGGGTGCAGTGACCAGCGCTGAGGCCAGTCCTGTGCAAGCGCCATCTGCTCAATCCCTGGATTCCGTTACCGTGGGCGGCTATCAGGCATCGCAAGTCAAGATGCAAAAGAGCGCCGCTCAATCGGGAGCGCCATTCACTCAGACCGGCGGGGAAACGCAGGAACCGCCGCGCACCCCGGAAGAACAACCGCAGGCGCAGGAGCAACCGCGCACCCCGGAAGAACAACCGCAGGCGCAGGAGCAACCGCGCACCCCGGAAGAACAACCGCAGGCGCAGGAGCCGCCGCGCACCCCGGAAGA
>JAGRHK010000294.1 GCA_020444985.1 Candidatus Competibacteraceae bacterium | reverse complement strand
AAATGACGCTTTCGGTAATTTCCAACACCAGCAACTTGGGATTACAATCATGCTGACGCGCTAGTTGATTAATCTCTTCGGCCAGATCGGTTGCGGTAAATTGCCGGCTGGATAGATTGACGCTGATAGTTGGCGCCACGGTATAGCGCTGCGCCCATGCCACCGCCTGTCGGCAGGCTTCGGCTAACACCAGATGGCCAATGGGCAAAATCAGCAGGGTCTCCTCAGCAATCGGAATGAAGTCATTAGGCGGCACTAGCCCGCGTTCGGGATGCCGCCAGCGCACCAGCGCCTCAAAGCCCTTAAGCTGCCCACTATCGAGACATACGATCGGTTGGTAATACACCACAAATTCCTGCCGCTCCACGGCATAGCGCAGATCGAACTCCAGCTCCATAAGCTGAAGGGCGCGCACATGCATGGCTGGATCAAATAACGCATAACGCTGAGAGGGTGCATCGCGCTCTTTAGCCTGATACATGGCGATATCGGCATCGCGCAGCATCGCTTCCGGATCAGAGTAGCGATCATCCGCTAATACGATGCCGATGCTGGCGCTGGTGTAAATCTCATGGCCGTCGAGCGTAAACGGTTTGATTAAGGCTTGCTCCAGCCGCACCACACAGTCCACAGCGTTACCAGGTTTCTGCAGGTCACTCAGTAAGATCAGAAACTCATCACCACCCAAGCGGGCGATGACATCATCCGGTCGCAGACAATTCTTCAGACGATGGCCGATCGCAATCAGTAGTTGGTCGCCCAGGCTATGACCCAAACTGTCGTTAATCACGCTAAAGCGGTTCAGGTCCAGAAACAATAGCGCGAACACATAAGCAGGATTTTGTTGTCGGCGCTGGAGGGCTTCCGCCAAGCTTTTAAGGATTAAAGCGCGATTGGGCAGTTGCGTGAGGGCATCGTGAAAAGCATGATGACGGAGTTGTTGTTCACTCTGTCGGCGTTGCGTGACATCGCGCACGACCGCCAACAACAGGCGCTGTTGGCCGGCGTGAATACGATTCAGATTGATTTCTACCCACAGCGATTGCTCTGTCGCGGTGCGAATTTCACACTCGAAGCACTCCGGTCGGCCCGCAAGCGCGCGCAACCATGCGCTTTTCCAGACCCCCTCGGCTGAAACCAGCCAGTCGGTCGGTGGACGGCGACGCAATTCGGTCAGCGAACACCCCATCAGATCAGTCGTACGCTGATTGGCGTCGAGCAATGCGCCATTCCGGACATTAAAGACTACGAAAGCTTCATGGGCGCTTTCGAACAACGTATGGTAATTGGTCTCTGCAATCTGAAGCGCACGAAAGGTTTTCTGTTGTTCGCGCAAACCCAGATAGACCTTGAGCGCAGCAGCGGCAATCACCTGATCAGCCTCCTCAAGCGCCTGATCATTAGTAACTTTTTTTAACTGACGATTCCCGAGCAGCAGCGCTTGACCGGCCTCCGGGGCAGCGAACCATGACCAGCTTCGTAAACCTTCACGCTGCAAGGCGGCTTGTGCGGCGATCGGCAAGGCTCCAGGATTCAGACTGGCGGCGTGGACCGGCGGCGTCTCATGCAAGGGCAAGATAAAGTCGGCGCTCAGGCCGAGACC
This sequence comes from Candidatus Competibacteraceae bacterium, assembly GCA_020444985.1. Classification (GTDB taxonomy): domain Bacteria; phylum Pseudomonadota; class Gammaproteobacteria; order Competibacterales; family Competibacteraceae; genus UBA2383. The sequence continues at coordinate 1,862 of JAGRHK010000294.1, read as the reverse complement.
ATACTCAAGTTGGCATTGATCCACGGGATCCTGCCAATACAGTAATGCCGCACAGTCGATCCCCAGGGATTCCACCAGCAAAGCAATCAGCGTTTCACCCAGTGATTCGATCACGAATCCCGGTTGGTTAGCGCATTCATAGAGCCGTTGAACGATCAGCGCGATAGTGCGATTACGACGCGCGTCGCGCCGAGCCTGGGTCAATTCTTGTTGCAGGCGCAGTAATCGACCACCCAGCTCATCGTGTTGTTGTCGATAATAATCGAGCGCCTGCTCCAAATTCGGTATGGCGTTCATGGCAGATCAGTCAGGGGACAGTAGGGTAAACACCACTAATACGCCGGTCCAGTCCAGGGGGCGGGATCGGCCAAACAACGGGGCGATTTCAACGCCGGAATAAAAACCGAGCAACGGGCAATACACGCCAACCTGTTCGCGGACGGGGGCGGTTTCGTCGTCTTCAAGACCACTGAAGGCCGTTGAGCGGCCTGCGCAGTCGATGTACAGGCCAAACAAGAGTTGCTGACCATCGAGCCTTTCGAGCAATGCCCGGGTTTGCTGATAGGCAGAGTCGATCATACGTTTCGAATCGATAGCCATCAGTTGTACTTGTGAACCGACCTGGAAATCAGCCTCAAATAAAATGAGCGCGTTATCCGATAGGTCAGCGGCCACCACCAGTCGGTTGACATACTGGTCTTCACTAAAGGGCGCAAAAGGATTGCCGTATTTTTCGCCCAACGTTAATGAGAAATGAGGGGGATGCAGCATGGCTAATTGTTCGCGCGGGATCCCCAGGCGCTCCGCAGCCACGATTAGAGCGGGACGGTTATTGAGTTCCAACACGCGCGCGCCGTCGATGCGGGTAATCTCCAGAAAATCGCTGGCCGGATAACAACCATGCATAATCGCACCATGGCTGGTCAGCATCGGTGGCAATACGATGGCTACTGCTGCGTGCTTTCGGAATTCTCGACCATCGAAAATATAACTGTCTGTCAGCTCCATGTCTGCCAGCGTACCCGCGCCAACCAGCATTGGACGCTCTTCGCCGAGTCCTTCATAGACGCCATCCATCAGTTGGCTGCCCACATGCAGCACGGGCGGCGGGCCACTATGTATCGAGTCGTAGAACAACAACACGGTCGCATTTGGAAAAATGCTCTCTCGCAGAGCTTGGCCTAACCGTTGCCCAGCGACTCTTTCACCTTGTCGCAAGTTATCCGTGAGCGCGATAGCGACGGGATTAAGCACAGCAGGAAACAGCAGCAGGCCACATTCATAACCGGTGAGCGTAGCCGCTTCAACAGTGATCAGGCCGACGCCACAACCGCCGATGATTGGAATGTCGCCTAGCACGATGCGAAAACCATGTAGCAGCGCGGCAGCGTCATGCCGGCCTCCGCCAAAAGCCAACGCCCAGCCAGGCGATTCGCCAGACAAGGCGTTGCGCGCCTGAATCGCGGCCTTTTTACCGGCAGTAAAGGCATCCGCTTGACGAGCCTGACCTAGAGTAACGCGATAACGGTTCGAATTCACGCTATTGGTCCCGCTTTGGAATTTGGCCAATCCACGCTATTAGTCCCACTTTAGAATTCGGCCAAATTATGAGGAATAGGCAAGATCCCCATGATGCTTGGTTAATATGACGCCAATATGCCGAGCTTGCGGCGCTTCGTATTGAACCTAAATGGCGTCTTGGGTAAGCATGATATAGGAAACGGGGAAATACCAGGGGTTTCTGCAAAAACATTACGTATGATGATGGAAAGGTTGCTGAAGTTGTCTTATTGAGGTGAGTAAAAAATATTGAGAGAAAGTTCTCTCAATTTTACCCATAATCATTCACCCCTCGCCCGATT
>JAGRHK010000293.1 GCA_020444985.1 Candidatus Competibacteraceae bacterium | reverse complement strand
ATTCATGCGCGCGTTGAGCATTGTTGGTTTGGTGCTCAACAGCGTTGCCGCGCCTTGCAGGCCGCTGACCTTCCAGCTAACCATGTAACGGCGGCATGGGCGTATTGCCGCTGATCAAGGGATTGGAAACTCGGTCCAACAAGAGTGATGCACAGGTGATCAAAGCTAAATGCAGGGCTAGAATCAGATAGCACCAGTGGTTTGGAAGGTTATAGAGTGTGATGAAACCGACTGCCAGCAGGGCGAAACCGACATGCAGGCAAAAGAGTGGCAACAGGTTGCGGCCCAACACCGCCAGTGGTTTCAACCAGCGGATCGCCTTGGCAAGAACTGGCTTCAGCCAAAGCACCAGGTACAGCAGAGCAAAGAAGTTGAGTACCCGCAGCGGTCCAAGCGACCATTTGTCCAGTAGCCAGTTGTGGCCACCAAGATTGGAAGAAATAGGAATCCATGACCACCGCCAACAAAAGAAGAAGATCGCCAGCCCTGCAGGGATCGACCAAATGGTCTTGGTCAGGACCAGTGTGCAATTCCCTCGATTTTGCTGAAAGCAATGTCCCAGAAACAGACCGCTGATCCAGAGTAACTGCCAGGCAAATAAATTGAAAGCGCCGAGGTCAACGACCAACCAACTCCCCGTAAGAGTACTCGCGATCCATTGCTTCAGACCATACTGCGCAGCCAACCACAATAGCAAACTGATCGCCGCGACCCACCACCATCCCACGCGAGCGGCCATGCCCATGATCTGCGGCGTAAACCAAAGAAACACCAAATACATGGGCAGAATGTCCAATAATGGCGGCTGATACAACAAAAAGAGCGCTGAAAAAGCAGCAGCGGCGGGCCGCTGCAAATAGGAGTGCACCATGTTGTAGAAAGGAGCCTGGTGGCCTAGCAGTTGCCCAATGACGGCGAAGCAAAATAACAGAGTCAATAAATGGGCGATGTAGACCTGGCGAATTCGGCGCCTTGCTAACCGTTTCAGTTCAACGACGCCGCCACTTGGCAACCGGCGACTAAAGATTAAACCGCATAGAAAGGCGGAGACAAAGATAAAAACTTCTGCAGCCGAGACGAATCCCAAAGGTTGAGTCGTTATGCCTCTGAGCGGACTTGGGGTATGGTTGATCACCATCACCAGCAGCAGTATTCCTCGAAGGATATCGATTTCCAGCAGTCGTTGCATAGTGGTTCCAGCAGAGGGGTTCAGTCGATGCGGTCATTATTGCTCAAACGGCATAGGACTTTCGTTTGGAAATTCTAAATCCTATGCACATAGACCTGCTGGAGATCGCCGGCCAGCCCCGCGCGGGTGAGACCTCTAGCGCCAGATCTCCGACCGAGTCCAGGTTTGACGAGCGTCCGCCAACTCGACGGGGCGCGCGATGTCGCGGACTCAAGACTCGCTACCCAGCGCTCCCCGGCGATTCGTCCAGCATGACCTTAGCACCCAGAAGATGAACGGAACCTTAGCTGCGCCGAGCGCAACGAGCACAAGCAAACCGTAGAACGAGTCAGAGCGTCAGTCCGTAACCCGTCGCTCTGTTTGCATAGCCTTAAACAGTCATGCTCGCTGTACCGGCGACCACCGCCGGCCATGAAAATGGGGAGCTGTTTTCACGGTAAAAGGGCTGAACAAGCTGCCTTATCCCGCTGTGAAGAACTGCACATGCACATCGCGCGGGGCGGCGTGATAAGGGGCTGAAGTCGCAAGCAGCGCCGCTCCAGCAGCGACATAATCAGCGGCGTTCTCCACGCGCACCCCACCTGCAGCAACCAGCACCGGCTGCAATCCCTCCGTTTCCAACTGTACTCGACAGGCGCTTAACGCAGCAGGTGTAAACTTTTCCAGTTGCAAGACATTGGCGCCGGCACGCGCCCAAGTCAGCGCCTCATCCACCGAGAGCACTTCCACCACAATCTTCTTTTCCGGCTGACGATCCCGTAACCGAGCAATGGTTGCGCCAGGCGGTTCATCGAGAAACAGGCGGTGTTCGGCGAACACCAACAGAGTCTCGGACAGGCCAAGCCGATGCGCGATAGCGCCGCCGGCTTGAATCGCCTTGATCGATAGCGCCTTGGTTCCCGGTGCATTTTTGCGCGTGCAAGCGACCGGAACCGGCGCAGCGGAGTGAACGAGAGACGACGCGCGGCTGGCGATGCCGCTGGCCCACTCCATCAAAGTTTGCGCGGTCTTCCAGGCTCGGTGTAAAGCATCCACTGAGCCGATTGCCGTCAGCAGTAACGCGCCTTGTTCCGTCGCCGTACCGGACGATACGACGCAATCAGCACGGGCGCCCGACAGTTCGAACAGGCGCACGGCTTCTTCAACGCCACAAACGGTCATTGCGCTGCGGGCATGAAACGCCAAGTGAGCCGGTTGGCCTTGTAAACCCAGCGACGCGGTGGTCAGGTCGCCAAACGGGACATCTTCAGCCAACAAATGGCTTAAGGCGTTATCGGAGAGCGCACAGGGATACATTTGCGTAGATTCCTGAAAAATGTGGATGGTTTGTCAGGTGAGCAACGCCACGGCCTTGATCTGCGCCCACAAGGATTTGCCAGGAGCGATGTGCAAATGATCCAGCGAGCGGCGCGTGATGCGAGCGATAAGCGGCGTACCGCCAGCCTCCAAGCGAACCAGCACATGCGCCGGCGTATCGGCATCGGCGACTTCCATAACGGTGGCCGGCAACAGATTGACGATGCTGGTGCCCTGCGCCTGGGTGAGCGCCAGGCTGACATCGCGGGCATAAATGCGAAAGCGCAGGCGATGCCCCAAGGATTCCGAGCGGCGGGCGACGATGACATTACCCCCTGGAAAATCCAGTCGAGTCAAGTGATAGCGCTCATCATGCTCGGCAACGACCGCTTCGATGACGACGCCGGCGTCTTCGGTGAAGGCAGTGGGCAAATCCAGTCGCGCTAGGGTTTCGCGCAAGCCGCCGGTTGCAATGACGCGACCTTCCGTCAATAGCACAACATGATCAGCCAGCCGCGCTACTTCATCCGGCGCGTGGCTGACATAACACACCGGGATTTCCAACTCGTCATGCAGGCGCTCCAAATAGGGGAGAATTTCATTTTTGCGTTTCAAGTCCAGCGCTGCCAGCGGTTCATCCATCAGCAACAATTGCGGGCTGGTCGCCAACGCACGCGCAATGGCGACGCGCTGGCGTTCGCCGCCGGACAGTCGGTCGGGCATCCGGTTGAGCAAGTGGCGGATGCCAAGCAACTCCACTGCATGATCAAGCGACACCTTGTGTCCGCCATTCACCCGCTTGCGCCCATAGTCCAAATTGCCTTGAACGGACAGATGTGGAAACAGACTGACTTCCTGGAACACATAACCGAGCGGGCGTTGATAGGTGGGCCGGAAGACGCCGTGCGCGCTGTCTTGCCAAACCTCACCTTTGAACCGTAGAAATCCCTGCCCGCGCTGCTCCAGACCGGCCAGGCAACGCAACAGGGTCGTT
>JAGRHK010000292.1 GCA_020444985.1 Candidatus Competibacteraceae bacterium | reverse complement strand
GAGTTTCAAGAGCGATTACATGTAAGCCGCAGTTTCAAGAGCGATTACATGTAAGCCGTTAAGTATTATTGAGTCTGATTGACCTCTGTTCTTTCGCTTGGAGGTCTTGCGGGGATTGCGGGGAGCGCAATCCCCTTTTTTCAGGCCGCATGTTTTGTTATTTAAACAGTGTTTTTTATTGCCTATTAAACACTGTCATCTCCAGTAACCCCTGGCAGAATTGGGGCTTTCGTTTATGAGCCGCTTCATCCCGACCAATGGTTGTGACAAAGTAGCCTCGCGCCCACAAATGTTGTTCCGTAAAATTGCGCCGACGCCCCCTGTACGCCTGTGCCACATGAAATGGCTTAAATTCTCACAATTTTACATTTTTCTAGTTTTTGTTGTAGTAAAATTGGTAAAATTCAGCTAATTTAGCGTAGCAAAATAAGTATAGTGCGAGATGGGACATAAAACTTAATTTTTAGTAAGGATATGGCGTCTGACGCTGTTGCGGATTTTAGCCAGGAACGATGTCTTGCTCGCTAAGTTGCTCAATCCAGTCAGTCGTCTGGCTATTTTTGGTCAATTTTCGACGCATAAGTAATTAACAACATTGAGGAAGGCAAAGCCATGTCGCTTTTCGCACATCATGTCGCAGAGATAATCTTGGGTCGGCGGGGTTCACGGGCGGTTCTGGCGTTGGCGCTCACCTTGTTTGTCGGGTTGACGCTGGCCTGGGCGCAACGAACATTAGCTCCGGTGACGCCGGAACCGGCGATGAACGATGTGGCGATGAGCACGGACGAGCCGACGGAAGCGCGGCTGGTCAACCTCTCCACGCGAGGCCAAGTGCAGGGCGGCGATCAGGTGTTGATTGGCGGGTTGATCATCGGTGGGGACGCGCCGCAACAGGTCTTGCTACGGGCACTGGGGCCAACCTTGATCGGGGCCGTGCCGGGCGCATTGACCGATCCCTGGTTACGACTGATGGATGCCCAGGGTCAGGAACTGGCCCGCAATGACAACTGGCTGGAGCAGACCGAAGGCAATGCGATCCAGGCCACGGGACTGGCCCCGCCGGATGAACGGGAACCGGCGTTGCTCGTGGAGCTGGCGCCCGGCGCATACACGGTGATTGTCGAGGGCGTGAACGATGCGACCGGCATCGCCCTGGTGGAAGCCTACCCAATTGGCGCGAGCGACAGCCGGCTGGTCAATCTCTCCACGCGCGGACCCGTGGAGCGCGACGACGGCTTGTTGATTGGCGGCTTCGTGATTGGCGGCACCACGCCCAAAACGGTGCTGATTCGCGGTTTGGGACCCTCACTGGCCGGCGTCGTGCCGGGGGTGCTGGAGGATCCCTGGCTGGAGCTGTATACCGGCGGCGAAACGCCCGCCCGGTTGATGAGTAACGATCAATGGCAAAATCAGGCCGCAACGGCGGCGGCGGTGCAAGCGGTTGGTTTAGCCCCGCCGGATGAACGGGAAGCGGTGATTCTGGCCACCCTGCCGCCGGGGCCGTACACCGCCTTATTGCGCGGCGTGGACGGCGGAACCGGCATCGGGCTGGTGGAAATCATCGAGGTTGACACGAGCCAGGCATGGCTGGCGCAGGGGTCCGGGCGAAGCTTGGTCGGTACCGGCGATGCGGTGGCGATTGGCGGGTTCACTCTTGCCGGAACCACGCCTAAGACCGTGCTGATTCGTGGCCTAGGGCCTTCGCTGGGCAGCGTGCTCCGTGGCGCGTTGGCCGATCCGCAGATACGACTCTTTGCGGGCGATGGCCAGGCGCTGGCCGCCAATAATAACTGGCAAGATACGCAGGCCACGGAAATCCTGGCCAGTGGCATGGCGCCAGCGCACCCGCTGGATGCGGCGATTCTGACCACCCTGCCGCCGGGTTCGTACAGCGTGATTCTCAGTGGCGTGGACGGCGGTAGCGGGGTCGGCTTGCTGGAAGTGCAGGAACTCAGCGCTGCCCCGCCCCGGTTGATCAGCCTGTCGAACCGAGCGCAGGCGCAAACCGGCGAACAAAGCCTGATCAGCGGCGTGCTGATTCAGGGCGATACCCTCAAAACTGTGGTGGTGCGGGCCTTGGGGCCGTCGTTGGCCGGAGTGCTGAATGGCGTACTGAGCGATCCGCGCTTGCGAATTCTCGCTGCTGACGGGACCGAGCTGGCGGCGAACGATCAGTGGGCGGATGCTGCGGGAGCGACGACGTTGCAGGCGTTGGGGTTGGCCCCGACCGATCCATTGGAAGCGGCGTTGCTAGTGACGTTGCCGCCCGGCGCATACACCGTGCAGGTTGACGGCGCCAGCGGCGGCGGTTTGAGCCTGATGGATATTCATGACACCGCAAATCTGTTGCACAACCAACGCCCGCAGGTGCATGCCGGCTATGGTCAGACGATCATATTGCCCACGAACACGGTGACCTTGCAAGGGACAGTCAGCGATGATGGATTGCCGCAACCACCGGGGGCGGTCACAGTGCAATGGCGTCAGAACAGCGGTCCAGCGAGCGTGGTCTTTGCCAATCCGCAAGCGCTCCAAACCACGGCCACCTTCCCGCAAGCGGGGAGTTATTGGTTGCAACTGAGCGCGGATGACGGGCGCTTATCGGCGATGGATCAAATCCTGCTCACGGTTCTTGAGAGTTCGACCACGCCCGGCGCAACTAACCAAGCGCCGCAGGTCAACGCCGGTAGTGCGCAGACCATTACCCTCCCCACCAACCGCGTAGCGCTGAATGGGACGGTGACGGATGACGGTCTGCCGAATCCGCCCGGCGTGGTGACAGTGAGTTGGAGCCAAAGCAGCGGCCCGGCAGGCGTGACGTTTGCCAACGCTACAGCGGCCAGTACGACTGCGACATTCCCCGGTGTGGGAACTTATGTGCTGCGTTTGACGGCGAATGATGGGGCGTTGACGCACACCAGCGACGTGACAATTACTGTCAATCCAGCCAGTGGCGGCGATGGGTTACCCGCTGATCCGGTCACGGTCGCGCCACCCATCAACGCTACAGTGGCGACCACCACCTTCGCTGCAACCGAATTTCTCTACACCGGCAGCAACCCGATTCAAACCGGAGTGGCATCTGACACGATAGAAGCTAAACGGGCGGCAGTGCTGCGTGGGCGGGTGTTGGATAAGCAAAACAATCCGTTGTCGGGTGTGACGATCACCATTCTGAATCATCCTGAATTTGGTCAGACCGTGAGTCGGGCGGACGGCTGGTTCGATATCGCGGTTAACGGTGGCGGATTCCTGACCCTGACTTACCAGCGCAATGGCTACCTGCTGGCGCAACGGCAAGTCAACGTGCCTTGGCAGGATTATGTGGTGGTAGATGACGTGGTGCTGACCACGCTGGACCCGCAGGTCACGACCGTCGATCTGACCGCGCCTGTGATGCAAGTCGCGCGAGGCAGTGTGATGACCGATGCTAGCGGCGCACGCCAAGCGACGTTGCTGTTCCCCCAAGGCACGACCACAACCATGACCTTGC
>JAGRHK010000291.1 GCA_020444985.1 Candidatus Competibacteraceae bacterium | reverse complement strand
TGCAGGAACCTCCTGAATCAAATGCCGGCTGGCCTTCATTAATCCGGTCAGACCCAGCGTCAGTTCATAGACGGCGGTTTCCAGATTCTGGTACTTGAACGACAGCACCTCGCCCTGCTCGGTGATCTTGATCTGGCCCTGCACGGTGTGGGAGGGTTGGGACAAAATCGCATCGTGAACCGGGCCGCCGCCGCGTCCCACAGTGCCGCCGCGTCCGTGAAACAGCCGGCAGCCAAAGCCGTGCGCTGCCGCAAGCGCTACCGCTTGGCGCTGCGCTTGGTACAGTCCCCAGTTGGAGGCCAGGATGCCGCCATCCTTGCAGGAATCGGAATAACCGATCATGACATCCTGTACTCCGCCGGCAGCGGTCAGCAATTCCCGATAGGCCGGCTGGTCGAACAGACGGGTCAGCAAAGTCTCCACCCGACTCAAGTCGGCAATGGTTTCAAACAACGGCGCGACGCGCACAGTGCAAAACCACTCGCCATCGACCCGCCGCCCGATCAGACCCGCGAAGCGCGCCAGGAACAGCACTTCCAGGACATGGCTGGCTTCGTGCGTCATGGAAATCACATAGCTGTCAAAGGCGTGCGGGCTGATCTCCTGCCGCATATGCGCCATGACCTGGAACACCTCCAGCGTTTCCTGGGTGGCGGGGCTGAATGCGTCGCAGTACAGCAGAGGCGTTCCCGGACGCGCTAATAAGTCATTCAGCACATTCAGCCGCTCTTCCTCGGTCAGCGCGGCGTAATCGGGCAGATTGAGGGCCATGGCGAAGATTTCCGTGACCGCTGTCGTATGCCGAGCCGATTCCTGGCGCACGTCCAGCGCAGCCAGATGGAAGCCAAAAGTCTCAGCGAGCCGCAGCAGATCTTTCAATTCGCCTTCGGCAACAGCGCGATCGCCATGCGCGACCAGCGAGTCACGAATCAGCCGCAGATCTTCCAGAAATTCCTCAGCGGAGGCATAGCCCCAGAAAGATTGAGAAATCATTTCGGGGCGTCCTTCAATGCGCGCTCGAACCTGCTCCAGATTGTGTTGCAGCCGGTGGCGCATCAGGAACAGCTTGCGTCGATAAGGTTCCTGCGCGTATTGCCGGGGCGCGTCGACAAATAAGGCGCTCATGCGCTGCACATCCGCATCAAGACGGGCGCTGAAGACCGGCGAGGGCGTCATCAGCGAACTGGAGTAGGTCAGTTGCCGCCCTAAACTTTCTACACGTCGCAGGTATTCTCGAAGGATTTCCTGGGCTTGTAGGCGTAGCGCCAAAGCAGTAGTTTCTGGAGTGACGAATGGGTTACCGTCACGGTCGCCGCCGATCCACGAGCCGAAACGCGCCAGGCAAGGGATGGAGACTGCGGATTTACCGCCTTGATCACCGTAAACCGCGTTCAGCGCCCGCTCCAGATTGCGGTACATCACGGGCAGCGCCTGAAAGATGGACTCCCGGAAATAGTAGAGGCCGTTCTTAATTTCGTCGCGCACTTGCGGCTTGTGGCTGCGCACTTCGTCGGTTTTCCAGAGAATCTCGATCTGGCTGCGCAATTCCTCGGTAACTTCAGCGCGCTGCAGCTTATTCAATGCCGGATTGTCAAGTTTGACATTGGTTAAAAAAACCCGCCGTTGCGCGCCCAGCAATACGCGGCGCTGCGCTTCGGTGGGATGGGCGGTAAACACGGGCGTGAAACAAAGCTGATTGAGCAGGGTTTGCAATTGCGCGGCATTGACGCCCGCAGCGCGCAGCGTGCGTAGCGTTTCATCGAAGGAGCCGCGCCATAGCGGTTTGCCGCGCCGGACCTGGTCGCGACGTTGCTGGTGCTGAGAATTTTCCTCGGCGATGTTCGCCAGGTTGAAATAGGCGCTGAAGGCGCGCACGACGTGGTTGAGCATTTCCGGGTTCAGCGCGGCGATGAAGCGCATCAGTTGTTCGCGCTTATCCGGTGCGGGTTGACGACGCAGCCCGGTAAAGCCCTTGCGCAACGTTTCGACAGCGTCCAGAACATGGCGGCCTTCCTGGTCGCGCAGCGTGTCACCTAGCAGTTGACCCAGTAGTTTGATACGGTCGCGTAGAAATTTATCTGGAGAAGTCATTGGCATCAATATGGCCCATTTAATTGATGATCCACGCGATCTCGGCAAGAAGCGCGCCGCTGGCCGCGCCCACGGTCAGCAGGACGGAGGTGAGCGAGGCGGGCATGCTGAACCAGCGACGCGGTTTGGTTTTTTGACTTTCCATGGTTTCCAGGGCGGCCTGGAGCCAGATCAGTTTCTGTTCAACTTCTTGCAGGCGCTCGCCCTGCGTGGTCTCGGTCGCGACAAGCAGATTCTGAATTTCATGAATCCGTTTCGCCACATTGGTCGCCATCGTCACCACCGTTTCCTGAGTCGACTTGGCGTCGGCGCGAACGGTTTCGACCATTGTCGTCAGCGCATTTAGTTGTTCCTGTTGCTCGTCCAGTCGAGCGGTGATTTTCGCAACCGGCGATTCAGCATCGTCTGATTCAATCGTTTCCCCCATTGGTTGCGAATCGGCCTGGATTTGTTCTACAGCTTCGCGTAATTGCGCAATGTCGTGCTGATAGGCGGCCAGCTCTTGCTCAATGTCCAGTTGCTGGGGGGCTTCCAATTGGGCGATTTTTTGGTGCAGCGTGTGGATTTCGGCGTTCAGTGCGCGGAACTGTTCGAAATTACCGCTGTAAGCTTGGGACTGACTGCTCAGGCGGAATTCGAGCGCCGTCATTGTTTCCTGAATGCTGGTCAAATCTTCCTGAAATTTTCGGGAATAGACTTCCATGTCTTCCAGGCGTTGCTCGTAAGCGGTGGGGTCCGCCGCCGGTTGTTGTTGAAATTTTTCAACGTCCTGCTGGAGGGTATGCAGTTGACCCGCAGTTTCGAGCGCTTCTTGTTGCCGAATTTCCAGGGCAGCGCTTAGTTCAGCGAATTGTTGTTGCGCAGCGTCTTGCAATTTATCGAGATTGCCGGCTTGGGCGAATAGATCCTGCCGCAAGGGCGCCAGCGCTTCTTCCAGGTCGATGGCGCCCGCGCCAGGTTCGGGTGCTTGGCGGATGAGGTCCAGGGTGGTTTCGGTGGCGTCGAGCCGATGCTGCAACGCCTGAATTTGTTGAATCTGCGCTTGCCCTGCCTGTTGTAACTGTTCCAGCGTAACGGTTTGTAATTGGCCGACTTGACCAGCGATTTCCCGGGATTCCTGTTGCCGGATTTCCAGGGCGTCGTTGAGTGCGACAAATTGTTGTTGGGTCGCATCCCGCAATCCATCGAGCGCGGAGGTTTGTGTCGCCAGATCCTGGCGGAGGCTGCTGAGCGCGGCTGCGGTTTCTGCGCCGGCGGCAGGTTCAGCGGCCGGCGCGGCGTGCAGACTGTCCAGAGTCGCTTCGGTTTCGCTGAGGCGTTCCTGGAGGTTCTGAATCTGCGACCAAGCCAGTTCCTGGGTTTCTGCGAGCGTCTCGGCCTGCGTCGTCAGATCCTGGCGGAGACTG
>JAGRHK010000290.1 GCA_020444985.1 Candidatus Competibacteraceae bacterium | reverse complement strand
GGGGACGGCAAGGCCGGATAAGCTGAACACAAAACCGGCCACCAGCGCCGGGACCAGTGGGTTGGCGATCAGCCCCTTGAGCGCGTTCCAGGGAATTTCGCGCAATGCGCCCCGCTGACCGCGCCCAACCTCGATAATCGTAGTCGCCGTGGGCAGCAACAGCAGAGAATGAAAACTCATCAGTAGAAACAGCGGCAGGGCGGCATCGTCGCCAAATGCCGTGAGCACCAAGGGAATGCCGACCATCCCCGCATTGGAAAAAGCGCTGCTCAGGCCCAAAACCCCCAACTCGTCCAAGCGCCGGGAAAACAATCGGCCCACCCCCATGCCCAAGCCAAAGACAATGAACGCGCTGATGTAGTACGAAGCCAGAAAACCCCAAGGCATGGTCTCCGGTAGATCCGCATGCGCCATCGAGCGAAACAGCAGCAGCGGGATAGCGAAATTAAATGCGAACAGCGACAAGCCTCGATTGGCGGCGGCATCGAACAGACCCGCCCAAGCCGCGCCATAGCCTAGCAGCAGTACGCCAAAGACCGGCAGAATGATATTGAGGACGATTTCCATCAGTCAGGAATTGACGCCATGCTCAGTGTTATCGATATAAGACATCATACAACAAATCCCTTGAGCGGCGCCATGCTTCGACGCCGGCTAGGAGAGGGAAGCTTCGGTAGCCTGGGTAGCTAGACGCAGCCGCTCGCGGCTATTGGTGAGATGCATCCGCATGGCAGCGCGGGCGGCATCTGCGTCCTGACGGGCGATGGCCGCGTAAATATCCTCGTGCTCATGGTTGATCCGATGCAGGTAGAGTCCCCCTTCCCGTGCGGGCGCCAACCGCGAAGTGTCGAGTCGAGTGCGAGGAATCAGCACCACGCCGATCTGATTGAAGATATCTGCGAAGTAACGGTTACCGGTGGCCTGGGCGATCTGGTAGTGAAATTGAAAATCAGCTTCTGCCGTATCCACTCCCGCATTGACGCCGACTTGCAAAGTGTCGAGCGCCTGCCGCATCGTCTGAAGTTGTGCGTTGTTTCGACGCCAGGCGGCCAGACTGGCGGCCTCGGTTTCCAGGCTGATTCGCAGTTCCAGCAGTGCAATCACATCGTGCAGGGTGACCAGCGTGCCCGGATCGAAAGGGAGCATCTGTTCCAGCGGCGTTGTCAGCACGAAGGTGCCGACCCCGTGGCGCGTTTCCACCAAGCCCGCCGCCTGGAGCTGAGACAGCGCCTCGCGTATCACAGTGCGACTCACCCTTTGGCTCTCGATCAGTTCGGTTTCGGTCGGTAGCTTGTCGCCTGGGCGAAGCTGGCCGTTACGGATCTGCTGGGTCAGCTCGGTAGCGACGGTTTGGGCCAGATTGCCAGAACGCTTACGCGCGCGCGAAAAAGAAAGGGGAGTCGCCATAGCGTCAGTCCAAAAATAATAGGAAAGAAATCTTGCAAACCATCATGACAGTCATTATACTTCATGACAAGTCATATGATGACTGATAACTTATCACAAAAAGAGTCGCACCGACGTCAGACGTTCCAACGCCGCGCCAAGCTGACTGGGCCTCCTGCGTCGGATCTGTCGCTGGCTACGCCGAAATTCTTACTAAAACTAAAATTCAATTGATCGTCTCAATTCCCGAGGAGGAGTATTTTCATGATGACTTCATCCATCAGCGGCGCACCTACCATTACTGAAATGCAGGTGATTCCCGTCGCCGGCCAAGACAGCATGGAACTGAATCTGTCTGGCGCCCACGGCCCATTCTTTACCCGCAATATCGTCATCATCAAAGACAGCGCTGGTAACGCCGGTCTGGGCGAAGTGCCGGGCGGCGAGAAAATCCGCCAGACTATCGATGACGCACGGCCACTGCTCGTCGGCAAGACGCTCGGCGAATACAACAATATCCTCAATGCCATGCGCACGACCTTTGCCGATCGCGATGCCGGTGGTCGCGGGCTGCAAACCTTCGATTTACGCACCACGATCCATGCGGTGACGGCAGTAGAATCGGCGCTGCTCGACCTGCTGGGACAGTTCATGAACGTGCCGGTTGCTGTCTTACTCGGCGAAGGCATGCAGCGTGAAGCCGTGGAAATCCTGGGCTATCTGTTCTACGTCGGCGATCGCAAAAAGACCAATCTGAATTACCGCAGTGAAGAAGATGCCGAGAACGATTGGTTCCGGCTGCGCAACGAAGAAGCGTTGACCCCCGAATCCATCGTGCGCTTCGCCGAAGCGACCCACGAACGCTACGGTTTCAACGATTTCAAGTTGAAAGGTGGCGTGCTAGCGGGTGAGGAAGAAATGGAAGCGATCATCGCCCTGCACGAACGTTTCCCGCAGGCGCGCATCACCCTCGATCCCAACGGCGCGTGGTCGCTGGCCGAAGCCGTGCGCCTGTGCCGCGACAAGCACGGCATCCTGGCTTACGCGGAAGATCCGACCGGCGCCGAAGCCGGCTTTTCCGGTCGTGAGGTCATGGCTGAATTTCGCCGCGCCACCGGGTTGCCAACCGCGACGAATATGATCGCCACCGACTGGCGGCAGATGGCGCATTCGATCCAGTTGCAATCGGTCGATATTCCGCTGGCCGATCCTCATTTCTGGACCATGCAAGGCTCGGTACGGGTCGCGCAGATTTGCGACGAGTTCGGCCTGACTTGGGGATCGCATTCCAACAATCATTTCGATGTCTCGCTGGCAATGTTCACCCACGCAGCGGCGGCTGCACCGGGTGAAATCACCGCGATTGACACCCACTGGATCTGGCAGGAAGGGACCGAGCGCCTGACCCGCGCGCCGCTGCAGATCGTCGACGGCAAGGTGGCCGTGCCGCAGAAGGGCGGCCTGGGCATCGAGCTCGACGAGGACCAGCTCGAGAAGGCGCACCGCTGCTACCTGGAAAACGGCCTCGGCGCGCGCGACGACGCGGTGGCGATGCAGTACCTGATCCCGGGCTGGACCTTCGACAACAAGCGCCCGTGCATGGTGCGCTGAGCCCTGCCCTTCACCCCGAAACCGCTTCAACGATCACGGAGAACTCACATGAAACTCGGATTCATCGGCCTCGGCATCATGGGCGCACCGATGGCGGGCCACCTGCTCGCCGCCGGCCACGAACTGTTCGCGCAATCCTTTGGCGGCGTGCCCGCGCAACTGCAGGAGCAAGGCGCCAAGGTGTGCTCCAACGCCCGTGAAGTCGCGCAGCAGGCCGACATCGTGTTCGTCATGGTCCCCGACACCCCGCACGTCGCCGACGTGCTGTTCGGCGCCAACGGCGCGGCCGAAGGCCTGTCCGCCGGCAAGACCGTGGTCGACATGAGCTCGATCTCGCCGATCGCCACCAAGGACTTCGCCCAGCGCATCAACGCGCTGGGCTGCGAGTACCTCGACGCCCCGGTCTCCGGCGGCGAGGTCGGCGCCATCAACGCCACGCTGAGCTTCATGGTCGGCGGCGAGGAGTCGGCCTTCGCGAAGGCGAAGCCCTTCTACGAACTGATG
>JAGRHK010000028.1 GCA_020444985.1 Candidatus Competibacteraceae bacterium | reverse complement strand
TCACAGCGGTTATCAAGCCGTTCAAACTGGATGATGTTCGGGAAGCGCTTTCGGAAGTGGGCGCACAAGGCGTCACGGTCACTGAGGTCAAGGGTTTTGGTCGGCAGAAGGGCCACACTGAACTTTACCGGGGCGCCGAATATGTGGTGGATTTCCTGCCCAAAATCAAAATTGAAGTCGGCGTCACTGATGATCTGGCGGACCGCGTCGTCGAGGTCATTTCCCGAGCGGCCAACACCGGCAAAGTTGGCGACGGCAAGATTTTTATTTGCGACTTGGAGAATGCGATTCGGATACGCACCGGCGAGGCCGGCCAGGAAGCGCTGTAAGCACTTAATTAATTTCTAAACAGATTCTATCTTCAACCTTGGGAGAACACGACTGATGATGCGATCAATGCAGGTGGCAAAAAATGCTGGCTGGCTGGCGCTAGCGGCGATGCTCGCGCCGACTCTGGCGCTGGCCCAGGAAACCACGCCAACGCTGAGTTCCGGCGATACCGCCTGGATGATGACGTCAACAGCCCTGGTGCTGTTCATGACCATTCCCGGTTTATCGCTGTTCTATGCAGGCATGGTGCGCGCCAAGAATGTGCTGTCCGTCATGATGCAATGCTTTGCTATCACCGGACTGATAACCGTGCTGTGGGTGTTGTATGGTTATAGTCTGGCCTTTGATACCACGGGCATGACCAAAGAAGCGATTAATCTGGCGACTTTTGTCGGAGGGCTGGATAAAGCCTTTCTCGGCGGCGTGACTCGCGAAGGCCTGACGGGAACCATTCCGGAAACCGTGTTTGTGACCTTTCAGATGACTTTCGCCATCATTACCCCAGCGCTGATCGTCGGCGCGTTTGCGGAAAGAATGAAGTTTTCCGCCATGCTGGTGTTCATGGCCGTCTGGTTCACCATCGTTTATACCCCGATTTGCCACATGGTATGGAGCGGTGATGGGGCGCTGTTATGGGATTGGGGCGTTCTGGATTTCGCGGGCGGAACAGTCGTACATATCAATGCCGGTCTGGCCGGTTTCATCGCCTGTTTGATGATTGGCAAGCGCCGGGGCTATCCTACGACCGCCATGCCGCCGCACAACCTCAACTTCACGATCATAGGCGCTTCCATGTTGTGGGTCGGCTGGTTTGGCTTTAATGCCGGCAGCGCGCTGGCGTCGAACGCAGATGCGGGTATGGCGATGCTGGTGACCCAGGTAGCGACCGCCACTGCGGCGTTGGCCTGGATGTTTGCGGAATGGATGAGCCATGGTAAGCCAAGCGTGTTGGGCATCGCCTCGGGCGCGGTCGCGGGTTTGGTGGCGATCACCCCCGCCTCGGGTACGGCCGGCCCCATGGGCGCATTGTTGATTGGCGTTGCCTCTGGCTTCGTTTGCTTCCTGGCTTCAACCAAGATGAAACGGGCGCTGGGTTATGATGACTCGCTGGATGTATTTGGCGTCCATGCGGTTGGCGGTATGCTTGGAGCCATCCTGACGGGTCTGTGCGCCGATGTCAGCTTCGGGGGCGTTGGTTTAGCCGAAGGCATGACGATTGGCGGACAGTTGTGGGTGCAAATCAAGGGCGTCCTGTTTACCCTGATTTATACGGGTGTCTTGAGTTTCGTGATTCTAAAGGTGATCGATCTGGTGATGGGTTTGCGCGTCGCGGACGAGCAGGAAACCGAAGGTCTGGATCTCGCCTTGCACGACGAGCGGGGTTACAACTTGTGATAGCATGGGCGAATATCAGGATTTAAAAGTCCAGGGTATTCGCCCTACATCGCGCATGGACATGGATTTCAGTTATATTCCCGTTCAGAATTTAATTTCAGGTTAGGCGCAACGCCAGAGGGTATCAAATGAAGCTAGTCACTGCGGTTATCAAGCCATTCAAACTGGACGATGTGCGAGAGGCGCTATCGGGTATTGGGGTACAGGGCATCACTGTGACCGAAGTTAAGGGGTTTGGCCGTCAAAAAGGGCATACCGAATTGTATCGGGGCGCCGAATATGTGGTGGATTTCCTGCCGAAGGTGAAGCTGGAAATCGCTGTGGATGACAGCCTGGTGGACAAAGTTGTGGAGGCGATCTGTTCCACGGCCAACACCGGCAAAATTGGCGATGGCAAGATCTTTATCTACGATCTGGAGCGCGCAATCCGGATTCGCACGGGCGAAATCGGACCCAGCGCGTTGTAACCCTTCTCGTGGCAAGACGCATTCGACCAGGCGGAGCGGCAGCTCCGCCTTTTTTGTTTGCGACCCGTCTTTGATGAACTTCCGGCGATCCAATGCCAAGCCGGTTGTTAAAGACCTTCGCCAGACTGAGTACGGTGTTGCGGTCGCAGTCATAGCGTAGGCTAGCCTACCTCTCCAGCAACTGCGGTCTGCTTTGCCACCCGCCGTTCCAAGCGCCGTAGACTCTTGAATGCAATCGCCCGAATCGCGCTGTCCTCGCCCTTATTCGCCAAAATCTCCTGCAATGCATTGTGTGCTGTATCGCCGCCCAAGCGACCCAGAGCCGCAATCGCACTCGACCGTGCGGCGGTTTCACCTCCGGTTGCGGTGGCACGCCGCAGGAGTGCAGCGGTTTCTCCCTGTTCCAGATAAACCGGCAGTACGGCTTGCCGCTGTTCAACACCGGCCAGCCAGCGATCTTCCGCGCTCGGTAGCACCGCTCGCAGCACCGGGCGCAGAGTCACAACATCGGCACCGGATCGCTGCTCCAACTGCGAGAGTACGGAGTCGCCATCACCCAAGCGGGCCAGGGCCGCACCAGCCGCCATACGTATCTGCGAATCGACATCCTCCACAGCAGCTAACAGCACCTTGCGATCCTTGGCATCTCCGCACTCGGCCAGACAACGAATCGCCTCACAGCGCACTGGAATCGGATGATGGGAATCGGCGAGCGCCGCCCGCGCTGTGGGTGCGACGGCCAGTTGCAGTTGCCGTGCCGCCCACAGGCTAGCCTGCCACGCTTGAGCTTCCGCATTAGCCTGTTCCCCTAAATGCTGGGTATCGGCCTGTTGCCAGCCTTTTGCCGATTGCTCCAGCGCGGTTTGTACCGCCTCTGCCAAATCCTGGTTACCACTGCTACCGGCAATCCAGGCGGCCTCAGCCCGTGTCGCAGGAACATTGCCACGCAGCAATGCGCTCAGCGCCTCACGGGAAAATTCCTGCCGCCGAATCAAGCCGCGTCGCAGGCGTTGCCGAACCTGTTGATCCCGCACCACACCCAGCCGTTGGGTCAGGGTGCCAGGATCGCCTTGTCGTGCCAGGAAACGTGCAGCGGGTTGGCTGATCTCAGCATATTCGCTGTTCAGAGCCAGCAAATTGACTTGCGTGGCATCGGTGGGATAAATCCGGCGTAGCGCCTCCAGTCCTGCCTTGCGTAGACCGGCATCGCGCTGGTGCAGCAGGGATTCCAACACCGGCTCGGCGGCAGATTGTTGCAATTGACCCAGCTCAATAGCGGCCTGCTGCCGGACCGTGCTGTTCTCGTAGGGATCGCTGGCGAGGTGTTCCAGCAAGGTGCGACTACGCTCGTCACCGATGCGCCGCAAGCCGCTCAATGCGCGCCAACGCAGTTCGCCCGCACCCTCACGGGCTAGGCGTTCCACGGTGTCGCGTAGTCGTTGCTGCTCGTCGGCATCGCTCAGGCGGGGGAGCAAAGCGCCGAGGGCTTCGGCAGCATCCGGGGCCAAAGCACGATCATCAGCGGGTAACTCGGCGCGTGGATCGAGCAAGGGTTCCAGATATTCCAGAGCACGCCGGTCGCCCAATTCACCCAGCGCGGCGATAGCGCGTTTCCGTTCCATTTCCGTACCTGCGGTAAAGGCCAGCAACAGCGGTTGAAAGGCTTCTGGTCGCTGTTGCTTGGCCAAACCTTCGGCGGCAGTCAACAGCAGCTCGCGGCGACCACCAACCAGTGCCCGTGTCAGCGGTTCCAGACTGGCATCGGGCATACCGGCAACGACGCGTTGCGCCAGTTGCGCGCAAGCCAAGGCGCGAATCGCTTCGTCACGATCATCCAGTAGCCGAACCAGCAGCGTCTCGGCCGATTTTACTTCCAGTACGCCCAAGACCTCGACGACCCGGCTGCGAATTGTGGCGTTGTCGTGATCGAGCAAGGGCGGCAGGATTTCCAAAGCCGATTCTTCCTGATAACGCGGGTATTGCTGTCCGTCTGCTCGTTTTTGCTCTGGTTGCATGCGGTCGCGCAGCAATTGCAACAGCACATTCAAGGCTTGGCTGTGATAAGTGGCGAGATCCTTATCCAGTAGCCAACGACCCAATAGTGGCGCGGCGGCGATGTGGCCGATGCGACCCAGCGCGCGCAACAGCGCCGAACGGTCGGCTGTCAGATCGGGATCGTCGTCCAGGCGTGCGGTCACCGCTTCAGCGGCTTTTTCTGCGAGTGATGCGTTTGGACGGGCGTGCGCCAGCGCGATCAGTGCTTCCAGTGCCCGATTGGCAGTGCGCGATTCTCCGTACAGAGCAGCGGCCAACACGTCCAAGGCCAGCGGCTCACCACGCTGTGCCAGACCCACGGCAGCACGCAAACGCAACTCCTCGTGCTCGCTTTCCAGAGCGCGACTCAAGGCGGTGGCAATGCGTGGATCGTTGGCATCAAGTAGGCGATCCACGACGGTCAGCCGCAAATCGGTGTAATGGCTGTTCAAAGCCAGCAACCAGGGTTCCAGACTCCCAGCGGGATACAAGCGCGGCAGTTGTTCCAGAACATGGCGGCGGGTTTCCGCATTGCGGGCATCGACCGCGCCACGCGCCAACTCGGCAGCACGCGCATCGCCACTCGTTGCCAAAGTCAGCAGGCGATCAAAGGCGGTACGTCCCAGATCGGCAGAATCCACGCTCAAGGCTAAAGCCAGCGGCTCCAGCGGATCGTGTGGATGCAGTTCGGTCAGCGCGTTCAATGCTGCTTGGCGTACCAGATGATGCGGGTCGTCCAAGGCTTGGCGCAGCACTGGCAGTACCGCGTCCCGACCGACAGCAGTTTGTGAAGCTAGCGCGGCGAGGCGGGCGATGCTGTCGCGCCGCACCCGTTGATAATCATCCGGGCCTTTGGCAACGGGAGCTTGCCGAATCAGACCGGCGTAGGTGCCAAAAGCGAGCCGCCACAGTTCGGATGCATGGACCTCTTGATCCTTGGGCGCACGCCACCCGCCACCGGCAAAGCGCAGCACGGTCAACAGCCGCTGGGTAGCGGAAGGATTCGCTGGTGGTTTGCGCTGAAATAGACTGCGTATCCAGCCGGTTTTGCGCTCCAGCGATAGCTCGTTTTCGGGCGCGGTTTGCGGTGGCGCCTGCTCGGTAGCGATTTCAGCCAGACGTTTCGCCTCGCGCCAGAAGGTTTCCGGTTGCGGGCGTAGACCGAGCACTTGCGCGGCGGCATAACGCCGTGCTGGGACATCGCTGGCCAAGGCATTGATTACGGCATTGAGCAAGCGGGGGCGTTGTGCCGGTTCTGGCCAGTTGCGCATATCGCTGGCTTTCTCCGGTTGGCGTGGCCCGATCAGTTCCAGACCCCACGCTCCCAAATCTTCCTCGCTTAAGCGCGCTTCTAACATACGGGCGGCAGCAAAGCGGATTTCCGGCTGCGCGGCGCTGAGGGCACTGAGCAGCAAATCCGGCTCCAGTTGCGCCCGCGCCAAGGCAATATCGCGAGCTACGATCACGCTAAAACTCAGTTCCTGCAAATCGCGCGCGCTGTCTTCCAGACCTTGCAGCAAGCCTTGCACCCCGGCAGCACCCAGGGCAACGAAGCTATAGAGCGCGCCGCGTCGGATCGGTAAGTGCTCGTGACGTTGCGTGCCCGCCAATACCGGCAGCGCCCGGGTATCACCCAGTTTCGACAGGCCATCGGCGGCCCAACTGCGTACCGCCAGATCGGGATGCGCCAGCGCGGTGACCAAAGGCTGCTCGTTGCCATTTTGGCAGGCAGTGGCCAAACCGCGCGCGCCCTGTTCCCGCACCGAGGCATCTTCGTCACGCAACAGCGCGCTCAAAAAGGGAATGCTGGCCGCAGCACCGATATCGGCCAGAGCACTGGCGGCGCGTTGGCGCAAAATCTCCGCCAGAGGGTCGCGGTCGGTTTTGGGAATACTGAGCAAGGACTGCATCGGCCCGACCGCGCGCTGATCCCGGCGTTTGCCACACAACTCGCCAGCGCGGACCCGCAGCAGATAAAACGGGCTGTCGAAGGCCAGAGCAAAGGCTTGGGCATCGTTGGGTAACAGCTTGTCGAGCGCTTCGATGGCGGCGATAAATTCGGGAGGTTCTTCGCTTTGCAGCAGGGCGATCAGACGATTTCGGAGCGGATCGGGGTCAGTAGCTTCCAACGCGCCTTTCAAACCCGCCAAACGCACTTCGGCGGCGGGTGAATCGAGTGCTGCTAGATGATACTGCGCCGGTTTCTTGTCGGCCTCTTCCTTGGTCAAGGTGGTATAGGCAGCTAATCCCACCTCGGCGGCGACATCGCCGACCCGTTCGAGCAGCAGTTCCTTGGCCCAGCTACGGCTACGTGACTGACGGGCTTGGCGGCTCAATTCCTCTACCGCCCAGTGACGCACATCGGGGTGGACCGAGCCGACGGCCCGCCGCAAGGTGGTTTCCGGGCGTTTGCTGTGCCAGGCCCACAGCGTGCGCATGGCTTCCCGGCGTACTTCCTCGGCTTCGTCATCCAGGGCATGAGCGAGCAAGCCGTCGATGCGGGTCGCCAATTCGCCTTGCGCGGTGGCGCCATGTTTAACCAGAAGTTGCAGGGCGCGGGTCCGAATCGCCCCGGCTTGGGTACGTAGCGCCAATTCGGCGAGGTCAATTTCGCCGTTCGGACCTTCCGGTTCGGCCAGTTTGAGCAAGCCGTCGAAGGCTTCGCTACGCACCTGCGCATCGTCGTCGTTCAATAGCCATTGCAGGCGCGCCCGCAAGCGCGGATCGCCCGCAAGATTGAGGGTGGCGTTGGCCATGGTGCGGGTGACCATCCGCCGGATTCCCGCATCCGCTTCCCGACTGAGTTGCAGCAAGGCACCGCTGGCACGCTCATCACCAAGCCAACTCAGGCACAAGGCACTTTGCAAAGCGATGTCTGGCTGCCGACAAACCAGGGCGGTGAACAGCGGTTCCAGTTCTGTTTTCGCCAATTTTCCGGATAAAAACACCTTTTTTTCACCAACCCCTTGCACCCGAAGTTCGTCCAGAACTTTGGTGACGTAACCGCCACCGGCATGCAGGCGGGCCGCCAGCGTGGGGTGTGCCGCGACCGCAATCCACAGCGCCATTTCGCGGACTTCGTAAGTGTCGTCGTTGAGTGCTTGGCCAAGCAGTTGGCGACCTGGTGGCGTGGCATTCAGGCGTTGGCGTCCGAGCCGAATCAGCACCGCGCGGCGAATGTCGGCGGAACCGCGCTCAAAGGCACCGCGTAGGGGAGGGACGCCTGCGTTCGGGTCCAGAGCCAATAAGGCGTCGAGCGCGGCTTCACCGACTTTGGTATCTGCGTCGTTCAGCCGTTCGTTGAGTAGTCGCGGGATCAGAGGCGAGCTTTGACTTAAGGCGCTCAGGCGTTGTACCACGTCGAGCCGGATATCTGCATGGCGGCTGTTTAGCGCCAATTGCAGCGCTTGTAGCGGCGTTGCGGCGTCGATTTGCTCTAAGGCTTGCAGCGCGGCTTTGCGCAAGCCGACATGGTCGTTGTTCAGTGCTTGGGCCAGTGCCGGGCGGCTGCGGCGGCGTTGGCTGCTTCCCAGTTTTTGCGCGGCTTCGATGCGTTGCCCCGTCCGCGAATCCTGAGCGAGTACCTGTTCCAAACCTTCCCGCGCTTCGTCTTCGGCCAGTTGCGCCAAAGCCTCCAGGGTGGCGGAAGAGGCGCGGTTGGTTTTGACTTCGTCGAGCAGTCGTTGTAGCCGGGAATTCCAGGTTTCGGCTTTGCCGGAGGGATTGCCATTTTCATCAATCGGGCTGAGCCAGAGCAGCCGATTTTCCGTCACCGCGACCAGCAGTCCGCCGCGCTGTTCCGCTTTGGCTTGTGGCTGTGGTTCGAACAGGGCCAAGGCGCTGGCATTGCGGCCAATGGCTACGGTACGCGGTTTACGGCGCTGATCCAGTGTCCAGATTTTGAGTTCGCCGTCCTCGCCGAGCGAGAACAAGCGGCGCGGCAGTGGTCGGCCTTGTTCGTCGTTCAGGGCGGCGCTGAATAAGAGGCTGCGTACCGGACCTTGATGGGCGGCGTCGCCACTGCGATTTTCTTCATCGATGGCCCCTTCCAGAAAACAGACTCGGATCGAACCATCGCCGCAACCAGCCACGATTCGTCCATCGCCGGTGAAAGCTAGGGCAGTGATGCCGCGTTCGCCGCAGGGCATGACGCGGGCTTCAGCTTCATCTAGCTGCGCCAGCGGCAGGACATAAATCGTGTTATCGGCTCCAGCGGCGGCCACGCTACCAGTGGCTGGATCCAGCACGACGGCGTGTAGCGGTTGTTCGCTCAAACGACGCTTGGCCTGCTCGCGCAGACGTGGTTGATCGCCGTCCATTTCGAGGCTGTGCAGCGCGAGTACGCCATCTTCGCCGACGCTCAGGATTTGTGAGCCAGTCGCGGCCAGGGCGTGAATCGCACCGCTGTGAATGGATTGCTGCCCATCGGGCGTTTTGCCATCGCCGCTGGTACGCCAGATCGCCAGATCGCCCTTGGCGGTTCCGGCCAGCAAGAGATCATTGCCGCAGAAAGCCAATGCGGTTGCGGTAGCGTCCAGCGGTGCGCTGAAGCGGGCATTGAGCTTTGGTAGTTGCAGCAAGTGAACGCTGGAGTCGGTGACCCCTGCCGCATCGCGGCGACCACCGACCGCAAGGAGCTTGCCGCTAGTGGCGACGGCTAATAGGCGTTCGATATGAGGAGCGTATTGTTTAGCCACGGGAGGCGGTTCCTTGCTAAAGGGTAATACGTACTGGCTTGATTGAGCGTTGCTCTGGTCAGATATTTAGCTTTAGTTGTTGAGTAGATTTTTTACCTAGAATTAGTAATCCACCTTCACGATAACGTGAGGCTAAATATAAGTGTTGTAAAGTGATTTCTTTAGAACCAAAACCTTTAGGTCCAGGATCAATAATCTCAGCTATACCTGTTTCTATTTTTCTTACTATTACTGCATGTCCAAGCTCAAAATCAGCACTATTATTATGTAATTTTCCAGCACTTAATGTGCAGATAACATGGTTATCACCTTTTAATAATTCTTCTATTTTTTCTTCAAACATCCATTCTTGAAGTTCGACTGATTTTATATATGTAAAGATATAGCCTATTAAACCAATAGATTGAATTATTTTGTTGAGATTATCCAATTCAATTTTTGCACCTAGGCTTAGATCCTTATTGGAAGAAGAATCAATGCCAATTTTCTCACCTAAGTATTCTTGAGAAACTGATATGTTTATAGCCATAAATATAATTTCAAGACATGCTGGGACACAATGGAATGGCTTAGACTTTATAGGTATATAATTATGCATTGTTAGCTTTCCTGATCTGCGTTTGGATTTCTTCCTTTAGTTTGGGTTCTGGACTTTCCCAAGTGGTAGGTTTTATAACTTTGCCATCTTCGTTAAAGTTTGGTTTTCCACTTTCTCCTAGCTTTGACATGTTTGCTTGGTGCACTATTTCAAACATACGTTCTGGCTTAATACCTAATTCAACAAGAGTTCCTAATGCGAAATAAATCAGATCTATCATAGCATCCGCTTGGTCTTCTAAGGTATTACTCTCTAAAAATTCATCAACTTCTTCCATCATCCATTTATATCTTTTTTCTACTCTATCAGGTGCCATTAATGCTGGAATATTAGCAACAGGATGATGAAATGCCATGTGAAAATCCTTTACTTTTTTCCATTCAATATTAATTGACATAAGTTGCTCCTCTTAATTTAAGTTGTCAAAGAGTTGTTTAT
>JAGRHK010000289.1 GCA_020444985.1 Candidatus Competibacteraceae bacterium | reverse complement strand
CACTGCCGTTGCCGGCGCCGGCGGGAGACCAGCAGACCTGGATTCCCCGCCAGCCAGCGGCCTCCCTGCATGTGTCCGGAGTAGCTTTGCAACGACTGTCGACCTATGCAACTGCCGGAATCAGTGACTGGCGCCTGAGTTTCAACCGGGCCGGCGACCTGGTGCTGGATAATCATCCGGATGCAGCCGCCTGGTTGCGCATTGACAGCGCCGATCAGGTTTTTGGCGAAGTTGCGGGCCTGTCCACACGGCTGGAGTTACCCGGCGTATGGCGACCCTTTCCGGAATTGGAGCTGGAGCTGTATGGCGTTCCCGGACCCATGTCGACGCATTATCTGGGTTGGCTGCGGTTGCCAGCACCATTAGCATTACCCGTGCCGCGAGGACGGGCGGTTAGTTTTGGGCGCGGTTCGGAAGCGGATATTGCTCCACGGCTGTTAGCGGACCCCCAGTCGTTGCGCTGGGACGGTAGCCCCGCCAAAACCACCGGGATCAGCGCCGAATATCTCGGCCTGTCGCGCCGTCATCTGCGTCTGCAAGTGCGTCGCGATGACTGGTGGGCGCAACTGGAAAGCCAGAATATGCCGGTTTACCGCCTCACGCCATCCGGCGACCTGCTTGACGTATTGACGCCCGGCGTCAATACGTCAACCGAAGTGAAGCCGGGTGAACTGTTAGTCGCGGGGGGGTATGTGCTCACGCTGGGGGCGGTCAGTTAGGCGCAACCGGGTTTGCCCGATTAATGCCGGGAATCCGGCGGCGCTAGCGAGAATCTGGAGAACCCCGGCAGGTTTTCTTCACTGGACTCGGGATGATCAGCGTTCCCCATGATCTCTTCGGCTAACCGGGCGAAATCAGCCGGTTCATCGGACAACAAATTCTCGTACAACGTGGGATCCCAACACTCAATACGATTCGCATAGGCCAATAAAACCACGGCATCCTGAATGCCGGCATAGTTCAGCAATCGTCGCGGTAGCAAGAGTCGGCCATTGCTGTCCAGTTCGAGTTCTGTTGCGCCCCGGTGGAAATAACGGACAAATTCACGATTCTTCTTGACGAACAGGTTCAGCCGGTTAAGTTCAGCGGTAATTTTTTGCCATTCGGGAAATGGATACAGCGCTAGATGTTGCTCGAATCCGCGATTAATGACAAAACGCTCCCCGGCTTCCAAGGGAAGCTGTTTTCTCAGCGCGGAGGGCAGGGCAATTCGCGCCTTGGTGTCGAGTCGGCATTCGAATTCGCCCAGAAAATTTGTCATATCAAAGCTTTAAATTTTAATTTCCAAGCATTTGAATAAGGAAGATCATTGACGGATAAAAATACAGATTTCTCCAGCGAGCAGGTTACATTGTTTACCGATGGCGCCTGTTCTGGCAACCCTGGGCCAGGAGGCTGGGGCGCATTATTGCGCTATAAGGAACGGGAACGGGAATTATCCGGCGGCGAACGGCAGACCACGAACAACCGCATGGAACTGTTGGCGGTCATTCATGGCCTGGAAGCCTTAAAGCGCCCAGTTCAAGTACGGATTTGCACGGACAGCCAGTATGTGATGAAAGGCATGACCGAATGGCTGGCGGGCTGGAAACGGCGCGGCTGGCAAACCGCCGATCGCCAACCGGTCAAGAATATTGATCTCTGGCAGCGCCTGGAAACCGCACTGGCTCGACACCAGGTCGAATGGGAATGGGTGCGCGGCCATAGCGGCCATCCGGAAAACGAGCGCGTGGATGCGCTGGCGCGAGCAGCGATTGCCCAATCTTGATCTTCATGACTTCAGTGGTGGCGTGCGATGTCAACTCGACAGGTCGTTCTTGATACGGAAACAACCGGTCTCGACCCCAAGCAAGGGCATCGGGTCATCGAAATCGGTTGTCTGGAGCTTTTGAACCGGCGAGTAACGGATCAGCGTTTCCATGTATATCTACAACCGGACCGGGCCATTGACGACGAAGCGATCAAGGTCCACGGCATCACGAACGAGTTTCTCGCTGATCAGCCGCGTTTCGCCGATATCGTCGATGCGTTCCTGAACTTTGTTCGGGATGCGGAACTGATTATTCACAACGCGCCTTTTGACGTCGGTTTCCTCAATCATGAATTGCAACGCTGTGGGCGCGGTGACCTTCTGATCGAGAATCTTTGCCAGGTTGAGGATACTTTGCTGCTGGCCCGGCAGCGTCATCCTGGCCAGCGCAACAATCTGGACGCACTGTGCAAGCGTTACAATGTCGATAACGCGCAGCGCACTTTGCATGGCGCATTGCTGGATGCGGAAATCCTGGCGGACGTGTATCTGGCGATGACCCGTCAGCAGGATTCGCTGTTTGTTCGCGAGAGTGCGGTAACGGTGCAACACAATGCGGTCGCTCGACGAACAACCTTGCCCCGGAATCGACCGCCGTTGCCCGTGCTCCGCGCCGATGCTGGAGAACAGGCGGCGCATGCCCGCTACCTGGAGATGCTGGATAAAACCAGCGGAGGGTCATGCGTGTGGCGGCGGTTGGAGGCGACCCATGAAGCTTAACGCACGCCTTAAACCTGATAATACTCCCGATACCAGGCCACGAAGCGCGCTACGCCTTCCTTAATAGGCGTATCGGGCTGATAACAGACATCTTCCACCAGAGCCTCGACATCGGCATAGGTATCGGGCACGTCGCCTAGCTGCATCGGCAACAGATTCTTGCTGGCCTTGCGTCCCAGACAATCCTCCAGCACTTCGATATAGCGCATCAATTCAATCGGTCGATTGCTGCCAATGTTATAGAGCCGATAAGGCGCCAAGCTGGTTGCAGGATCGGGCGCATCGCTGGACCACGCTGGATTCGGCGTCGCCACCCGGTCAAGCACCCGAATGACGCCCTCAACAATGTCATCGATATAGGTGAAATCCCGTCGATGATGGCCGTAGTTGAAGACATCGATGGGTTCGCCCGCCAGGATGTTGCGAGTGAACAGAAACAGCGCCATGTCTGGACGACCCCAGGGACCATAAACCGTGAAAAACCGCAAACCGGTCGTCGGCAACCGGTATAGATGGCTGTAGGTGTGCGCCATCAACTCATTGGCCTTCTTGGTCGCGGCGTACAGACTGAGCGGATGATCAACATTGTCATGTACCGAGAAGGGCATCCGGGTGTTAGCGCCATAAACGGAGCTGCTGGAGGCGTACACCAGATGCTCGACATCATGATGGCGGCAAGCTTCCAGAATATTGACAAAGCCGACCAGATTGGAATCGACATAAGCGTGTGGATTTTGAATCGAATAACGCACCCCGGCCTGGGCCGCCAGGTTCACCACGCGCTGGGGGCGATGACTGACGAACGCTTCCATGAGCGTTGCCCGGTCTTCCAGGCTGGCCCGTACCTCGGTGAAACCCGGATAAGTTTGCAAGCGGGCCAAACGCGCTTGTTTGAGGTTCACGTCGTAATAGTCGTTAAGATTATCAACGCCGACCACTTCGTCACCGCGCTCCAACAAGCGCCGTGACAAGGTCGAACCGATAAAGC
>JAGRHK010000288.1 GCA_020444985.1 Candidatus Competibacteraceae bacterium | reverse complement strand
TATGAGTAGCCTTCGTTAGGGCCGACATCAGCAAACACCTCAACCCTGGGTCGCCGTCGGTGAACACGGTGACGCCTTCGGGAATCTGGCCTTGCTCACTGAGTCGTCGTTTCAGGGGTAGTGACCGCATAGCTGCGATAACTGCCAACTTTTAGGCCACCTTCAGTGGCAGCCTTTCATCCAGGTCCAGTTCGAATATCCCGTAGGGATTGATATGGGCGTAGATGAGCGGGGTGAGGGCCCGGAAATCCTCTTTTTTCATCCGTCCGAGCCAGTCGGGCTCGTCCAAGACCTGCTGGATCATCAAGGTATTCACATAGACCATGCAGATTTGTAGCAAATGAAGCGACAAGACCGATAACTCCTGATCCTCCAGGCGGTTGGTAGCAACCTCGCCTCCCTTTCCGTAGAAGATAAAGGAATTGGCACTGTTCCAGTTCTCAACTACATTTAGCCCTTCATTGATTTCCTGGCGGAGTTCTTCTGAACCAATATATCGGCACAGAAAGAGCGTTTTCACTGCCTTTCCCAACTCCGCCAGAGCACGATAAGTTGGGTGTTGGACATTGTTGCGCGTAAACCGGCGCAGTATGGACTCTGGGTCTGCCGCCCCCTTTTTCATTGCCGCCGCATACTTAATCATCTCATCGTATTGCTGAACAATCAGATCCCAGTTGATAGGGCGAGTAAGAACCGGGTCCAGGTTGGGGTAGTCACCTGGCATGTCATTGCCGGGACGATAGAGCTTCTGTTTTCCAATGGCCTTTAGGCGAGGTAACAGATCAAATCCCAGGAGATGAGAAAAGGCGAACGCTACCTCACTCTGGCCATGGCTATCGACATACTGTCGCTGGATCTCCATATCCGTGCAGTGACGTAGGACCCCTTCGATCATGGCAGCTACTTCGGACGATGAACATCGTTTGAGTTGTGAGTAGATGCAAGTGGAGTTCTTTTCCACATGCCAGTAAATCATCACGCCACGGCCGCCGTACCGGATGTGCCACTCAGTCATCAAATTTTGATCCCAGGCGCCAAATTTCTTGGAATCGGAGGCGCATGACGTGGTCCCTTCTCCCCAGATGGCTGGGTTTCTTGCGGTGAAGATTGCGTTTGCGACCTGGCCAATGGCATTTTGCAGAGCGGCTTTGTGGATATACTTTCGTCGTACGTTCAACAGTTCTTTGTAGCTAATCCCATGGCGACTGTCACTGACTCGCTTGAGGCCGGCATTTGTTCCCATCCCGTACAGCGAAACGAGTAAACGCCGCTGCAAACTGGATTCATCCAGGCTTTGTCGGTCCGCGACACTCTGAAACTGCTGGGTAAACCCAATACGCAAGTCGGCTTCCTTAAGAACATCAAGCAATCCCGTCATCGGCCATCGACGCGAGACCTCGCGTTTCAGAACCGCCAGGTTGATGGGGTCAGGGGAAGGCTCAAACGGCGTGATGGAGATCTTGTTCTTGCCCTGGCTGAGAATTCTGACTTTTGGGTTGCGTGGCATCTGCCTGTTCAGGTTCTCAAGAGCCAGCTTGAGTTGATCACGAAGCCCGTCCGTAAACGCCACGGCATCGGTAGTTTGCCCGAGATTCTGATCGCCACCGACAGCCAGCCCATCACCTGGCAGTAGATCAACGCCAGGATGAGTGTGAGGAAGACCAACCCGCCAGCATCACCTAGCCATCCGGGCAGAGTGAAGGCCAACCAAGCCATCAGTAAGCCCACAATGGCGCCCACCACACAAGCCGCCAGCTTGTCCCAGGCGAACTGTTCGATGCCCGCCCAGTAGAGCAGGAACAAAAAACCTGCCCAGAACTCGTGTACACCGAGCGCAGTATTGAGCGCGATAAACCCCCCGACCACGATGATGATGCCCAGCAGCACGAGCAGCCCCTTAACGGGCGTCATGGGATCGGTGGTCTCGGCCTGAGCGGTTGTGCTGTTGTCATTCATTATAAATCCCTTTGAAATGGGTTTTCTTTATCGAGTTATAGCTTGTAGAACCGTGCTGCCTTGACGATGCTAAAGCAAGCTTCGCGCAGGCGTTATGAAACAATACCGTAGGGTGGTTCAAATTTTTTTCGGTCCGCGAACTACTAGGCTGCCCTTGCTATGATTCGGGTAGCTAGCGTGTGGTTTAGAGCGACTAAGCCAGGGGCGACAGGCAACTTTCGCCCGCAACGCTGGCCCCGGGTTGTAATCACCCGGCATCCCAAGATCATGAGGAGCAGGGTTGAACCATGAAGATCGACTACACAGGTAAAAGTGTCATTATCACTGGCGCGGGTGGAAGCATCGGCCGGGCCAGCTCGCTGCTCTTTGCCCGGCTTGGTGCATCGGTGATTGCCAGCGATATCAACGAGGAGCGCTTGCAGGAGACAGTTAACCAAATCGCTGATGCGGGCGGTTCCGCCCTGTCGATTGTTGCTGATGTCACCGATCCCGACGAGGCCGCTGGCATTGTGAAGGTTGCCTGTAACAAATTCGGTGGTATCGACGTGCTGTTTAATAACGCGGGCGGTTCGTTCCCGACCCCAATGGAAGCGATCAGCAAAGCAGAGTTCCAGCGACTCAGATCGCTCAACTTCGATGCCGTATACCACGCGTCGATGGAGGCACTTCCGGTCATGGTTGCCAAGGGGGGCGGGGTGATCCTGTCGACGACCTCGGGAGCAGGCACCGGCGCGGTGAACGGGCTCGCGGTCTACGGCGCGGCCAAAGCCGGAGTCAACAGCCTGATGCGCAGTATCGCCATTGAGTATGGCCGCAAGGGCATCCGGGCGAACGCGATAGCACCGTCTGCTGCCAGCACAGGCATGATCCAATGGCTGGAGTCGACACCGGGTGGGGTCAAAGGCTTTGCCGAGGCACAACCAATGGGGAGATTGGGCACGCCGGAGGATATCGCATCGGTGGTGGCGTTCCTCGCTTCAGAGCACGCCGGCTTCGTCAATGGTGTGGTGCTTCCCGTCGACGGCGGCGTTGAAGCGATGCTTGCCGTGCCCGGTTGACCAATGTGGCGCACCGCGTTGGTGGAGGCGGCGCAGATCACGCGCGCTGCCGTGAAGCCTGGTCTATGAAATTCAGTAAATGCTCGAAGATCAGAGGACGCGAAAAATAATAGCCTTGGAAATACGTACAATGGCGAGCAATCAGAAAGTCGCGCACCTCGACGGACTCTACGCCCTCCGCAACAGTCGCCAACCCCAGGTGCTGAGCCATTGAGAGGATCGCCCCAACGATGCCCGCATCGTTATGATCCAGCAGCACATCACGCACGAACGACTGGTCAATCTTAATGTTATCGACTGGCAGTTTTTTCAGATACGCCAACGATGAATAACCTGTGCCAAAATCGTCAACGGAGAACTTCACACCAAGCGCCCGCAGGGACTCCATGGTGCTGATGGCACGCTCCACGTTATCCATCAGGCTACCTTCGGTAACCTCCAGACACAATTTTGACAGTGGCGCGCCTGCGTCAGCTGCAATCGCCACAACCGTATCGACCAGGCTTGGCAAGCGGAA
>JAGRHK010000287.1 GCA_020444985.1 Candidatus Competibacteraceae bacterium | reverse complement strand
ATCCAGTGACCGCCGCATGGTTGCGCGAGCAGGCGGCGTTGCATGCGGACTGGATGGCGTTGCAGCGACAGGATGAAAATCTGGGGTTTCTGGAAACTTGTAACCGGGCGATGCGCTTCCCTCTTGGCTCAAGCGGCGCATACTCGAACTATGTGTTGCTGCTGAACAGCGATGTCCTAGTGAGTCCGGGTTGGCTGGAACGGTTGCTGAACTGCATTGAGTCCGATCCACTGATCGCGGCGGTTAATCCCCTGAGCAACCGGGCTGACAATATTGATTTACCCATGGCGCCCGGCGTCAGCTATCTGGCCATGAATGCGTTTTTAGCAGTCCAGCGGCGTGGCCAATGCCATGATGTCGTTACGAGCGTTGGGTTCTGTCTGCTGTTGCGTCGTAGCGCGCTGGATCAGGTCGGTCTGTTCGACCCGGTCTATGGGAGCGGTTATTGCGAGGAGTCCGATCTGTGCATGAGATTACTGACGGCGGGCTACCGTGCGGTCGTCGCTGAAGATGTGTACGTTTACCATCGGGGCGGCGGCTCCTTCGCCGATGGCAATGCACGCTACCTGCATAATCGGCGATTATTTGATGCGCGTTGGCGTGAAGAATACCGTCGCCGTTTCCGCGCCTTCCGCCGGGCGGATCCCCTCAAACCGGTCCGTCGGCTGTTCGCGCTGCCGACGCGCTGGGACCCCTTGCCGGTACTGTGGCAGGGCGCTCGCGAAGGGTTGGACGAATGGCGAGGACGGCGTTCCGTCAATCGGTTGACTCGCATCGCCCTGCGTCGCGCATTCCAGGTCTTGGTCGCGCGCCGCCCTTGCCCACAGCGGAAGTTGGCGCAACGCCTGACGCTGGCAGGGCGGTTGCGGATTACCTACGTACTGGATCGTCTGGTGGTCGCCGGCGGCGTGTTGTCCGTGTTGCAACTGGTCAACGAACTGATCCGCATCGGCGTCGAGGCGCGAGTCGTTGCGTTGTATGAGGATCCCCTGATTCACGACTGGCGTCCCTTGTACACCCAGCCGCTGATTTACCGCAATGCTGCCGAGTTATTGGCGGAATGCCCCAGCAGCGACGTCATTTTCGCTACGCATTGGAATACGGTGGAATGGGTGCATGGCTTATGGCGGAATGGTCGTACCCGAGCTGCCGCTTATCTGATTCAGGACTATGAACCCTGGTTTTTTCCGGAAACCGCGCAGGATCAGCGTGAACGGATCAAAACGACTTACCGGCTGCTGCCTCACCGGATCGTCATGTCGGATTGGCTGAAAGAGTTACTGGCCAAGGATGGATATCACAGCGATAGAATCCCGCTCGGCATGGATCTGGGCCAGTTTTATCCCCGTGCAATACGACGCGGCGCGCAACCCGTCGTACTGGCCATGGCGCGTCCCGGTACGCCGCGTCGGGGCTTTTCCACCACGATCGCCGCGCTGGCGCAAGTTAAGCAGCTCCGTCCCGATACCGAAATCGCGCTGTTCGGCGACCGCTTCCTTGAGCAGCAAAGCATCCCCTTTCCCTTCCGCAACGAGGGCGTTGTGATCCGTCAAAGTCGGCTGGCCGAATTGTATTCCGGCGCTGACATCTTTCTGGACGGTTCCGAGTTTCAGGGCTTTGGGCGTTGCGCCCTGGAGGCCATGGCCTGCGGTGCGGCTTGTGTATTGACCGACGTTGGCGGCGTACTGGAGTATGCCCGGCACGAAGAGAACGCCCTGCTGGCGCCGCCGGGACAAGCGGAGCCGTTGGCGGTCGCGATCCTCCGTCTGCTTGATGACGCGGCGCTGCGTCAGCGCTTGATTGCCCGTGGTCTGGAAACGGCAGCGCACTTCTGCCAGCGCCGCGAAGCGCGCGACACTCTGGTTTGGATTGAAAACGTTCTCGCCAACAGGACTGCGGCATGACGGGTAGAATCGCGATCATCATTATCAATTATCGGCGTGCTGCCGATACGGTGGAGTGTCTGGATTCGCTGCTGCGGGTCGCTGCGCCAGCCTTTGACATTTTCCTGATCGACAACGGTTCCAGCGCCAGCGATGTCGCACAACTCACCGACTATGTGGCGCAACATCCGGCCCGCATCACTTTCACCGCCTTTCCCGAAAATTATGGGTTTACCGGCGCACACAACCGTCTGTTCGCGCAATTGCTGCCCACGGGGCGCTATGAATTCTTCCTCTTGCTCAACAACGACGCGGTGGTCGATCCTGATTTTTTACAACGCATGGTGGAGCAGGTTGATCCCGCGCAACATATTGAGATGGTGGCGGCGCGGGTCATGAAGTACGCAGACCGTGAGCAGGTGGATAATTTGGGCATCACTTTCTACAAATGCGGATTAGCCTCCAACCGCAAGTCGCCGGATGACCCTCTGCTGGGTCCCAGCGGCAACTGTGCGCTGTACACGGCCGATTTACTGCGCCAGGTTCACGCCGTATCTGGCGAGTATTTCGACGATGCATTCTTCTGCTACGCCGAGGATACCGATCTGGCCTGGCGGGCGGTGTTGCTCGGTTACCGCGCCGTCTATGCCGAGAACGCCCTGGTTTACCACAAAGGCTCGGTTTCCAGCGGCGGGCCAAACAGTGATTTCGTGCTCTATCACGGCATCCGCAACTCACTATTCACACTGGTTAAAAATGTGCCTGCTCGTTTTCTGCTGCGCAATCTGTTCTGGATGCTGGTGCTGCACGTTGCCATTCTGCTGCGCTATACGATCAAGGGCAAACTGAGCGTGGTGTTTCGGCTATACCGCGATTTTCTGCGTGGCGTTCCCGCCATGCGCCGCAAGCGTCGGCCCATTCAGGAGCAGCGACAAATTCCGCCACGCGCGATCGAACGCCAGATCAGTCGACTGTTCTACGAACGGGGTTATGCGCTGGGCGCGTTGCGGGATTTGTATTGAACGATGGAAGTTTTCAGTTTTTAGTTGCTGAAGCGCAATGAAGCGAGCGCGTATTTTCTATTCCCTTCTAGCGTTTGCCGCCCTGCTAACGTTCACGGCAGCACTGACCGGTTATGCGCGCTGGACGCTGGGTTATCCGCTCTGTGGAACCGATGAACAAAACTATCTGGACATTTTCGCTTGGCTTGACAACGGCGGCGTCTGGCCGATTTCCGGTCCCGGTTATGCGGAACTGATCTTTGCCTTGCGCCACGGGATGGGGTGGGAAACGCCATCAACCGTAGTCACAGTGGCGGCTGTGAACAGTATCCTGGTGCTGCCGTTGGGCCTGTGGCTGTGGTATCGCTTCAGTCTGGGTGAATCCCGCTGGGCCTGGCGGTGTTTACCGTGGCTATTCGCCGGTAGTTATTTCATCGGCCCTTGGCTCGAAGGGCGCCCCCAACAGTTCGGCATGTTGCTGGCCGCGACCGGCGCTTGGCTGGCGCACCGGGATTTGGCAAAGCGGGGCTACTGTGGCATCGCCTTCTTTCTGCTCTGGCTGGGGTGTTTTGGCTATCACGCCCTCAGTTTCGTGGTGTTGACTGCCCTGACATTCGGGTTCTGGGCGCGGCGTTTTGTACAAGGGCAGGCCAGTTATCT
>JAGRHK010000286.1 GCA_020444985.1 Candidatus Competibacteraceae bacterium | reverse complement strand
AATCCCGATGGGCGGGCCAGGCGGGTCGTCGCCGTGGAAATCGATGACCGTCCTGGGCGGATCGAATATGGCGCGGCCTATGTGCCGCTGTTCCAGGATGGCCTGATCCACCAGGTGCTGGTGATCTTGGCTGATGCGCATGAAGATGTGACGGCGGACGTTTCTCCATCGGTTCCAGCGTGATTCATCATGATGAATGACATCATGCGATCCGCATTTGCTACATTTTACATAGGCGACGGTCGAATCGCCCTTCATTAACACTGGCTACTGGACGCTCTGCCATGACTCCCGAATCCCTGGCGCAAGACACGCATACTCTGTTTTCCCTGCCTGATGTGGCGTTTCGGATCAATGAGCTGATTGATCAGCCCGATACGCGGCCAGCGGACCTCGCCGAAGTCATCTTATGTGATCCAGGCTTATCCGCGCGCTTATTGCGTTTGATCAACAGCGCCTGCTATGGGCTGCCCAAACCCGTGGATACCATTTCGCAAGCCATTCATTTGATTGGTCAACGTGAATTGCGGGATTTGGTGTTTGCGACCATGGCGGTTAACCTGTTCAGAGGACTGCCGCCGGAACAGGTGAACATGGAGATGTTCTGGTTTCACAGTATTGCCTGTGGGATTGCTGCTCGGGAATTGGCCCGGCGTTGCCGTTTGCCGGAGGGCGAGCGGTTGTTTCTAGCCGGGCTGCTGCATAGCGTGGGCAAGCTGGTTTTCTACAGCCAATGTCCTGATCAATACCGCCAAGTTCTGCAACAGGTCGAACGGGAAGCGGTGGATACCGTCGCTGCCGAGCGTCAGGTCTTTGGTTTCACCTATGCGGATGTGAGTGCTGAACTGCTGAAAAGCTGGCGGTTTTCCGAACGTCTCTGGGTTGCGGTTGCGCATCATCTGGAACCGGCCAAGGCCCCAAATTACTGGCTGGAGGCGGTGATTGTCCATGCGTCCGTCTATGTTGCGGACAGCCTGCAACCCCGCGCCAATGTGGCTCCGTTGACCATGGGTTCGCCGGATGTGCTGGCGTCGCTGGCCGACATGCTGGCGTTGTCTCCAGATGCGCTGGCGGCGCTTCCCGCAGAAATCAACATTCAAGTTATTGAAATTTTTGAAATTGTTCAACCTGGCGCGACGCTGATCTACTAGACCCTATTGCAAAGAATTTCGCCATGTCCGGAAGGGTGGGTCGTGTTGGATAAGATGAGTTAAGTACTCGGAAGGAATGGTTTTCTTGACATACAAGCATTGACCCTGGATAATCCCCGCTTTCCGAGTATTCCCTGCTATCACTTTCTCCTCTGTAATGGCTACGTAGCTCAGGCGGTTAGAGCACGGCACTCATAATGCCGGTGTCGGTGGTTCAAGTCCACCCGTAGCCACCATACAATCAGGCACTTACGCCGCTTTCCAACAAAGCTTAATCCTCAAGGCCGGCCATTCGTTGCTCGGTCAATGCGTTGCCATGCTCGGTTCGATGAGGTTTTTGAACCATATCTCCTTGCGCGGGACGCCGCAGCGATAGCTGCTCCTTCTCCAGAAGAGTAATCGTCACCATGTCCTCATGTTTCGAAATGAAACGGTGTTCATAGCCGGTGTTTCAAGTTGAAACTGCCAACTGGCTCCAGCGTAACCCATCCCTGTTTTAAGTTGGCTCTATCGTCTTGAATGTATTGACGATATTTGAGTGATTTGCCGGCCATAGAAGACGGCATGAGATTTGCTATCACTCACAAGTATTCGATGGGGTTGAAGTTGGTTCCTTTGGAGGTTAGCGAGCGTTTTTCGGCGTGGGAAACGCTCGACTTTTTTACGGCGCGTGCAGCGCGGTGATTTGCTTCCATCCCAGCCAATGACTGCCTCTCAATAAGGGATAAATGATGATGGGCGACAGATAAATACTTTATAAATTAATTGATTATTTTTTAAGCCCAATATGGATTCCAGCCAGTTCGCGTTGTTAGGCCGCGTTATCAATTGAGGTGATTTCCATGGAATCGATGTTTAAACTTTCGGCGCTCGGCATGCAGCCAGGCGAGGATCCACAAGCCGTGCGTGTGCAGTTACAACCGTTGCTGAAGGGCGATGCAGCAGCTCTTGCCGACATCTTTCACCGCATCTCTGTGAATGAACAAGTGGTGTTGGGTACGAATCTGCCAAAAGATAAGGCAGAAAGATTTCTGGAAAAATTGACCGATATAGGTCTGAAATGCCGCCTTGATCCGATAGGATTGAGTTTGATGCCATTAGCCGATAGCGAATATACCTGTCCGGCTTGTGCCCACCGGCAACCGCTTCGTCTCGACAATACGCCAGATATTTGTGAACGCTGTGGCATCGTGGGCCGCAACTACGATGGAGCCAGTGACTTGAAACGCCTGGTTGAAATCGAACGGCAGCGGTTACAGACAATCAAGGATCAGGC
Organism: Candidatus Competibacteraceae bacterium; assembly: GCA_020444985.1. Lineage (GTDB taxonomy): Bacteria > Pseudomonadota > Gammaproteobacteria > Competibacterales > Competibacteraceae > UBA2383. Next base: position 1,118 of record JAGRHK010000286.1, on the reverse strand, counting down.
GAAGGCCAAACCCGCAAAATCAGAACAGGACAAGACCCACGAGCAGTATGAAAAGCTGCGCGCTCTGGCGCAGCGTCAGGCTGAAAAGGAGTTGGGCATTACGCCGATGACCCGATTGAAAGTCAAACTCAACGCGCTGCGCGAACAGCAGATTTTGTTCAAGATCGTCGGTATCGGCGGTTTGACTGCGGGACTCGTCGGCGTCGGCCTGCTGGTGTGGCAATTCGTATTTGTTTCACCCAAAGCCGTGGCCACGCTAGCAGCGTCCGACGCTCCGCAATCTTCGGGTTTGCAGATTACAGTGAAGCCAGCGCCGGATGCGGTTTTCAAGGTGGAAGACCCCACCTCGTCGGCAACGCCAGCCGGCGCTGATGCTGAGGGTGTTAAGGCAGGCGCGCCTGGAGCGACGGTCATTGCGGCGAATGCCCCGCTGGGAACGACGCCAGATGGCCGGTCGGCGACGGGTGACGCTGGGTTGGACGCTGCGCCGGTGGCGGCAGAGGTCAATACGCTCTTAGACGGCTCTGCCCCTCCGCTTCCGCCCCAGTCGTTACTGGACGCCAGTCAGTTGGCTCTGGCTCATCCTGTTGCGGAGAGCGCCAGTGGGCAACGGGCAGCTGGCGATGCTGCGCAACCCCCCGTTCGTAATCCACAGATTATGAACCAGTTGGCGCTGTATCAACTGGCTATTGACGATGTTGCGGCGGCCACTGGCAGCGCCGAGCGCGCGATGGCGTGGCTGGGCCGTCAGGACAGCCCTTTATCCAGCCGTCAACTGGATCAATTTAATCGTTTTCAGGTGGATATCCACGCCAGGATTGCCAGCCAGCACTTTAACCGGCAGGAATCGGCGATTGCACAAACCCAGTGGCTTCAGGCGACTCATTTGGCTAATTCGATTGTGACGCCTGACGAACGCGCTCAGGCTTTCAGTAAGCTGGCGTGTACGCTGCATGAGGTGCAAGCTTCGACCGCCAAAGATTATTTTGGCCGGGCGCTGGAAACGATGCGGCTGGTCGCTGATCCGATGAGTCAAGTGGTTGCGCTGAGCGCAGTAGGCCGGGATTTGGCGCGCACCGGCCAGCGTCAGCAATCTCAGGATTTGTTTAGCCGGGCGA
>JAGRHK010000285.1 GCA_020444985.1 Candidatus Competibacteraceae bacterium | reverse complement strand
CCTAGCCCGATTGAAAAACCCCAGCAGGGCCTCCGGAGAGTTCGCCGCTCAAAGCGTCTGCTGAACCTGCTCCGCCGTTTACTGGGGTCAAGAACAGTATACCTCTTGAACAACCATTGAGAACGGCTTGCTGATTCGATTTGTGTTGTGAATTGTCGCCTGTTTTTTTCGCTGACTAGACAACCTGTGGACAACGGGCAAGAAAAAAGGGCTAAGCACTTCGCTTAACCCTTTGTTTTATCTGGTGGGCCGTGTCCGGTTCGAACGGACGACCAACAGATTAAAAGTCTGCTGCTCTACCGACTGAGCTAACGGCCCTGAAAAGGGCGACTATGTTACAACAATTCGCTAAAATCACAAGCCCCAGACTCGATCAACGTAACAACTGCAACCGCTGTCCGGCCAAACCAGCTGCCTGCGTTTCAGGGTAGACTTGCAGCAACTTTTGCAACACCGTTCGCGCCCGGCTGATATCGCCTTGCATTTCGTAGATATACCCCAGCTTCAGCAAGGCTTCCGGTAATCGTTCGCTATTTGGATAGCGCAGCCCCAGGTTGATGAAACTTTCCCTGGCAGCATCATAATCCTGGACCGCATAATAGGCTTCGCCAAGCCAATATTGCGCCTCATTCGCTAAAGCACTGTCGGAGTCACTCTGCAGAAACTGTCGAAAGTCGCTGATGGCTTGAGCATAACGACCCTCGCCAAACTCGCGCAATGCAGTGTCGAAACGCATCCGTTCCGACTCAACCGACGCCGTTGGCGTCGGTTGAGGCACTGATGCCTGCTCACCGATAGCGGATGAGACCGATACGGGCGGGTCGGTTTCATCCGCTTGCTCAACGACAGAAGTAACGTCAGGCGCTACAGGCGTTGTTGATTGCGAGGGAGGGGGAGGCGCCGATCGTTCTTTCTGTAACAATTCGACTTGATGACGGTAAAGCTCCAGTTCCCCACGAATATGCCGCACTTCCTGCTCAAGCTGCTCGATGCGCTGCAACAACTCCAGCGTCAGCGAGCGGTCGGGGGCCTGGGCTCGGACAACGCCAAAGGCCCCCACACCGCCCAACAAAAACACCGCCAGCCAAGCCAATCCCGGTTTGGGCATCATGATGGATCTCGTCAGTAAACGATTTCCACACGTCGATTCAGCGCATAACTTTGCTCATCGAAGCCGCCTGCCGCTGGGCGTTCCTCACCATAACTGAGGACTCGAATCTGCTGGGGAGAAACGCCCATGGCGGTCATGACCTGACGCACAGCGTTAGCGCGCCGCTCACCCAGCGCGATGTTGTACTCGCGACTACCTCGCTCATCCGTATGGCCTTCGAGTTGCGTAATAATTCGCGGATTCCCCCGCAAATAATTCGCATTCGATTCAATAATCGTCTGACTATCTGACCGAATATTGGCGCTATCAAAATCAAAATAAACGATACGATCTGCCGAAACCATGCTGCCGCCCATACCCATACCAGCCATCGCTTGTTCCGGCGGTTGTGACTGGGCCGATGACCCAGGTTGCCCAGGTTGCCCAGGTTGCCCAGGTTGCCCAGGTTGCCCATAATCCGTGGTTCCGCTGCTGGAATAACCGCCGTAGGTTCCGCTGCTGGTGTCATAAGTGTCATACCCCTCCGGCGCTTGGCCATAGGCATAACTGTAGGCTTCCTGACCAGGCTGCCCCGTCGTTCCTGACTGTGGCATATCCTGTGGAGCCGGATCCGTGTTTTCACCGGTTGATGCGCAACTGGCAAGCAGCGCCAGTGTGGCGGCGGCTATCAAAATGCGGATACTATTTTTCATCGCGGTTCTCCCCATCAAAAGTTAACATTCAAATCAACGGCCGTAAGGCGACCAAGCTGGGTCGCGCGCTCGGCCACGGAGGGCCAAATTCTGCTGAGCGGTTCCATCCACCGACACCGCAGCCAATCGTTGGCCATCGGAATAAACGATCATTTTGCCATTCGGCGCGAAACTAGGCGATTCGGCATTTCCGCCTGAGGTCAGGGTGCGGAACTGGCGAGTTTGCAGATCCAGCACTGCAATATGAAAGCGGCCGCCGCGCCGGTGCATCATCGCCAGATAGCGGCCATCTGGCGAGACGGCCGGACGGGCGTTGTAGTCGCCCTCGAAGGTCAAGCGCTGTGCTGCGCCACCCCTCGCTCCAATCCGGTACAACTGGGGCGAACCACCTCGATCCGAGGTAAATACGATGCTGCCATCCGGCAACCAGACCGGTTCAGTATCAATCGCGCCGTTGCTGGTCAATCGAACGGGCGACCGAGCCGCCAAATCAAGCGCATAGATTTCCGGATTCCCATCCTTGGACAAGGTGAAAGCCAAGCGTTGACCGTTCGGCGACCAGGCCGGAGCGCCATTGATGCCTGGCGCTATGGAGACCACTCGTCGTGCGCCACTATAAACATCCTGAACAACAATTTGCGACCGGCGGCCCTCAAAGGAGACATAGGCCAACTTGGAGCCATCCGGCGACCAGGCGGGCGACATGATGGGCTGTCCGGAACGCAGAATAACCTGGGGATTCTGACCGTCGGCATCTGCAACCACCAGAAACCAGGAGCCTCTGCTACCGCCCACGAAAGCGATGCGTGTGCCAGCCAACCCTTTTTCCCCGGTAAGTTTTTCATAAATCAGATCGCTGATGCGGTGTGCGACCGGTCGCAACTGATTGGCGGGGACATCGAAGGACAGGTTCAATAATGCGCCGCCTTGGGCGTCGCTCAACTGAAACTGTACGACATAACCGCGCCCCCCCCCCGGAGCCGCCTGACCCGTAACCGAATAATTAGCCCGCGTATTAGGCGCTTGTGGAGCAAATTGGCCGGTCCTTCGCAAATCTGCGGCAATAATACCGGCGATGTCATCAGGCGCGCTGCCGCTGAAGGGTGCGATGGCAATCGGCGTACCACCGCTTTCGACCGTCTTGGTAATATCCAAACTGATTTGGGCATGGACGAGGCCCGCGACGCCGAACAGCAGTATTAGAAGGCTAAAAATTTTCTCAATAGGTTTCAAAAGCTCACTCCCCTGAAATATACAAACCAGAAAATCGTAGGTTTTCCCATCAATTGGAATCCAGGGAGAACCTGATTTTCAGTGACTGTTTCGCAATATAAGTTGCCTGGTAATCGTTTGTGGGCATAGGTAATGGCGAAGCACTGAAAATGGCCGCTTTCACCGAATCGTCAAATTGGGCGTCGCCGCTGGATTTAACAATCCTCACCCGGGTCACTGCCCCCGTGCTATTGACCGATATGATCACTTCGCAATTCAATTTTATATGAGTGCCCGGCGCGGGACTCCATTGCCTTTTAATATAGGGCTCGATCCGGCGCTTGGCGAACTCTGCGGCCGCTAGTTCCTGCGCAGCTCGCTGCGCTGCTTCTGCTTTTCGGGTCTTCTCTGCCCTGCGTTTGGCCTCCGCTTCTGCTTCCGCTTTGCGTTTGCCTGCGGCTTTACGCTTAGCTTCGGCTTCTGCTTCGGCTTTACGCTTAGCTTCGGCTGCGGCCGCCACTTTACGCTTAGCTTC
>JAGRHK010000284.1 GCA_020444985.1 Candidatus Competibacteraceae bacterium | reverse complement strand
GATTTTATGAACGCAGCGCTCTCTTTCAGAGCGTGGTTACCTTCAGCTAATCCGCTTGCAGGGAATACATGGGGCATCTCCGCATACGAGCGGTGATCGACCTCTGGATTAATTGCTTTGAGTCGCAGACCATCTGATTCTAAGACTTCTCTATCGCCAGTAAAAATTATCGTTGGCGGTAGTCCAGATTGTTCCCCGTATAGCGGACTAACTCTGGGGTCATCATGTCTTACGTCAGGCGCCCATAATGAAGCCGCATTGCGTATAAGGCTGATACTTACAGAAGGGTCACGCTTTTCAAGCGCAGGTTGATCCTCACCGGTTGCAGTGAGGTCTAAAACCGGGGAATAAAGGACAAGTGCAGCAGGTAAGGGGTTATTTTTGTCACGCAGCATTTGTGCAAGGAGCATGGCCAAGCAGCCACCCGAAGAATCTCCAACAAGAATTACATTATGCGCGCCATATTTTTGGACCACTTCCAGATAGAAGTGTAAGATTTGGGGCATTGTTTCTCGCCAAATTGCTTCAGGCGCAAGCTGAAAGATAGGAATAAAAATCTTTGCATCAATATGATCCACCATTCCTTTAATAAGATTCCACTGGATCGGCTGAAGGTCCAATACCATGGCTCCGCCATGAAAATACAGTAATACGTTTGAACTATCACTCCTCTCTCTACGTTCAATACTGAATACTCGCATATCTCCGGTGTTGGTTTCGTTAATATTGTAATTCTTTAGCATACTCTTGGGAGGTAACGCAGGGCCTTTTGCGCGATTCTTACGAATTGCAGCCTGTAGTCCTTCCATAGTGTGCAAGCCTGGCGCAAGTATCGAAGCTGCTATTTTACTTATCCAGAATAATAGCTTGCCACGTATCGGCCCCTTCATCTGTATTTTTTTTGTTACTAAGCAGGCTTCAGGCATACAAACTCCTGATTATTGATTCGGATGATTTGAAAAGTAATTTCATCTATTATGTTCTTTCTGTGCGCATTACTTTCATGACCCTATCCTATGGAGGGTCGCCACATGGACCGGATTGTCGTCGAAACCACACTTGAAAATGCATTGGAAAATAATGCATTGGATTCCAGCCATGCCATTCATTGCGACGCCTTGATCGACACCGGGATAGCGCGCTTCCGTCCGATTTTAACCGAGGCGTTGTTCATGGACAGGCAACCTGAAGATGGGGCCTGCAAACCGTTGCAATGCAGTGTGAATGCTCATGCCCATCTGGATTGACGCAGATGCCTGTCCGGCGCCGGTGAAAGCCATTGTATTCCGCGCTTCACAACGGGTTCGAATACCGGTTACCTTGGTGGCCAATCAAAAGGCGCAAACCCCGCCGTTTCCGCTCATTAAGGCAGTGCAGGTTAACCAGGGGTTCAACGCGGCGGATGATTATATCGTTGCACATGCAACCGCCAGCGATCTGGTGATCACCGCCGACATTCCACTGGCGGCGCGACTGGTTGCGCAAGGTATTCCGGCGCTGAACCCACGCGGCGAGTTGTACACGGCGGATAATATCCAGGAGCGACTGGCCTTGCGCAACCTCAAAGAGGAGCTGCGGTCGGCGGGCAGCATAACCGGCGGTCCAGCGCCTTATCATGACCGTGATAAGCAGGCCTTCGCCAACAGCCTGGATCGTTGGCTGACCCAACGCCGGACGGGTTAATTCAGCGTTTTCCTAACGCATCAAGTTTTTTTAGAATAATTCGATATCTTCCTCGTCACTGCTGGCGCCAGCCTTATGCTTCTTTTCCTCCATAGCCTTGACATACAGGGCCAGCGCCTGTTTGACGCTCTTGCCTTCCATGACGGCTTCAAACATCAGGCGCTCTTCTTCCATCGTGTAGCGCGATTTGATTTTCTCCTGCATGCCCAGCCATTCATACGGGTTATACAACCGCCTGGCGTCGGAAACCAGATTGGCCAGCGAACCCAGGCTGGAAGTGACATGGCTCAGACGCTGCGTCAGCTTGTCGTAGAACTGAAAGGCAACAATCGCGGAGCGCATCATCTCAGTGATCGTTGCACAGCTCTCAATCATGGCCGTTCTGGCTGCCTCATTCTCTGGCGTATCCGGGAGAGAGGCGGCGGTTCTTTCAATCATCTTGACTTGCCCGACCATCGAAGTGAAGGAATTGCTGAGCGCCTCCACCGAACCATCACTGTCGCGCATGGATATTTCGATTTGCGCCACAGAGAGCGCCAACATCAAAATAGTCTCGCGGATCTGGCTCCAGTCCAGATCAGGATTACGCGCGGTCGAACCTTGCACTTCGATCATGTTGTTCTCCTCGGAATCGCTTGATGAAGCGGAATAAAGTCCTGCTCTTGATAAAAATACAGGTTAGCATTGATCATTGTCATGCGTTTAATTCATTCAGCATGAAGCGAACGGGTCGCTGATGCACTGATGTTGTGCAACCTGCCTTACCTAGCGCCTGCCTCTGAGTGGAATACAAAGCATTTCCCTTATAAAAAAACAACTGTAATTCAAACGGGTAATATTTTTCGGCATCGCGAATTTTGTTACTCTGTTAAACCATGCCCATCCGGCTCACTGCTTGCACGCTATCCTGATCATTTCCCCCCGCCTCTATCGGAAAGGGAAGTCGACTATGATGTTTGCCTCACTTATGCGGAGTGTTGATTGATGCATACCCCCCCCTTTTCCTTGCCAACGCCGGGCCTGTATCGCCCCGCGTTTGAGCGCGACAGTTGCGGTTTTGGCCTGATGGCCCAGATGGACAACCAACCGAGCCACTGGCTGGTGCAAACCGCCATCGCTTCGCTGGCGCGCTTGACCCATCGTGGCGCAGTCGCAGCCGATGGCAAGTCCGGCGACGGTTGCGGCCTGTTGATGCGCAAACCGGACGCTTTCCTGCGCCGGGTCGCTGCGGAATCCGGCTTTAAACTCGGGGAGCGCTATGGAATTGGCATGGTGTTTCTCAACCGTGACCCAGGTATGGCCGCCGCCGCTCGCGCCGATTTGCAAGCGCATCTGGAGAAAGAGGGACTGAGCGTTGCCGGTTGGCGCGCTGTTCCGGTGGATCCTGACGCCTGTGGCGACGAATCGCGCAAGACCTTACCGCAAATCGAGCAGATTTTTGTCAACCCGCCGGCGGGTATAACCGCCGAGGCATTTGAGCGCCATCTGTTCGTCGCCCGTCGCCGCGCCAATGTGCAAATCAGTCAACGCGACCCGGTTTACTATGCTCTGTCCCTGTCAACACAGGTGATCAGCTATAAAGGGCTGGTCATGCCCGCCCATCTGCCGGTGTTCTACCCGGACCTCAACGATCCCGGCCTGGAGTCTTCGATCTGTCTGTTCCATCAGCGCTTTTCCACCAACACTTTACCTCAGTGGTGGCTGGCGCAACCGTTCCGCTATCTGGCGCATAACGGCGAGATCAACACCATTTGCGGCAACCGCAACTGGACGGTCGCCCGCAGCCATGTGTTCTCCTCGCCATTGCTGCCTGACATGGCGGAAATTCGTCCGTTGGTGAACATGCATGGTTCGGACTCCAGCTCGCTGGACAACATGCT
>JAGRHK010000283.1 GCA_020444985.1 Candidatus Competibacteraceae bacterium | reverse complement strand
CCCGTCTTTACTCGATTAGGGTCTTTTTTTCTGCCAACTCAGATCAAGCTCCCGATGCTGCGCAACGCAATCTCGCAGATACAGATTGATAAGGCTTTGGTAAGGAATTCCCGTTTCATCAGCCATTTCTTTGAAGTAATCGATGACATCCTCACCTAGCCGAATGGTTACCGATTTCTTCAGCTTGGATGCGTAAGGATTTTTTCGGGACTTCATTTTCGAAAAATCGTATTCAGCTTTCATGGCGCACCTTGCGGGTAAAAGCTGCGTTCCTTCTTTGTGGCTTTTCGAGCTGAGATGATGCGAATGACTTCGCCACCCGCCCTTTCACAAGGACAGACCACCAGTACGCGGCTTAGGTTGCTCATACCGAGCATGATGAAACGATCTTCTTCCGACGCATGCGCATCATCGTAGAACTGAACCGCGTACTCATCGAAGAATACGGATCGCGCCTCCAAGAAGGAGACACCGTGCTCCTTCAGATTGGTGCGGCTTTTCGCCTCATCCCACTCGAACGTAATCATACGTACAGCGTATGTACGCGCATGGATTTCTCAATTTCTGGCCATAACGGGGCGGCGGCGGCTGGGACATCGAAGTGCAACTGCTTGTTAGAGCTCACTTCTGCTTCCATTGCAGAGCATCCAGCTTCCGCTTTATCTGAATAAATTCTTGTTGCAGGTCAGGCGTGAAGCCATGGAAGCCTAGTTTAATGAGGCCCATTGCGGCGGAAACGCCCATGGATGCCATACCGAGGAACAGAAATACTGCGGCAATTCTCGCTCCGGCTGGCCCGAGAATGATTGGTTTCTCTGGAAAGCGAATGAGGACAGCATCCGTTAGGAATGTGCTCAAGCCAGCGACGAAGACATTTTCCTGCAGGTTTGTGTATGCGGAATAGACTTCGACGAAAACAAATAGGAGCAATAATGCTCCGGCCGCTATTGCAGCAACGGACAAATTGATGAGCAGCGGATCTCGTGGCGGAAGGTTGTTCATTGGGTCCGTGAGTTCTAACGCCGCAAATCACCGGCTGCCAAAAGGTGCAGAGCGAAGCGGCGCAGCTTTTGGCAGTCCGTGTGGATTTGCCTTGTTATGTTTTTATTGCCTCAATGATTGCATTCGGATTGTATTGCACTACCTTTAATAACACACGAGCAGGGCCTCTTGGCGTGCGGAGACCTTGTTCCCAATGACGAAGAGTGCCAACTGAAATACCAAAAACTGAACTGAATTTTTGTTGGCTCATGCCTGTATTCTCTCGAATTGCCTTTACATCAATTTTTTCCGGTTTGTATTCAATGGCATTTGTTGATTCACCTTTAGCGTGAGCAATGGCGGCTTCTAAGCCTTCTTTGATTTCAATGAATGCTTGACCCATTCTTTTTTCTCCAAAAAGCAACCAGTTCATTCACCAGCTTAGACAGAAGATGTTTTTCCTCTGTTGAGATATTGGCTTTTTCATTTTTACCAAACACAGCCAATAGATAAAGCGGCATAATTTCACTGTGAAAATAATAAATAATTCTGACACCACCACTTTTTCCTTTTGAACCTCTAGCCCACCTTAATTTTCTAATTCCTCCCGTTCCCTGAATCAAATCCCCTGATGCGGGATGTTCTGAAAGGAATGTAATCAATTCATGCCTTTCTTCGAGCGAAAGTAGCTTTTCTACTTTTCTTTGAAATGGTTCAATTTCGGCTACGGTAATCATCCATCAACACTATACGCCATTGGCGCATATGTCAAACCTCGAATTTTGTGAAACATAACGGGGCGGCGGATCAACCGGACATCACCCGTCCAAAACGTAGTTTTGTCCGGACTCACCGTTATCCGCGTTGTTGTGCGGCGCGAAGCGTCCGCCAACACGCAGATATTATCCGCAAGAAGAGCGGACTTGAGCCATGCTCAGGTTGACTTGCCCTCATCCAGCAACTCCTTGATAATCATTTGGGTACCGCATTCCGGGCAGCGTGGAATCGCTTCAATAGGGATGTACACGATCTCCGTGTGACGGCATTTCGGGCACCCGATCTGGATGGGTTCAACCTTGTCACGTTTCATGAGGCAATTCCTCGGATGAGGGGGTTGCCGTGCTTGGCAACCCACCGGAAAGTTAAGAGGCAGTCGAGGACAGCAGGCGCGCAATCGCCCGCTCAAAACGCTGTAAACCTTCTTCAATCAATTCATCGGGGATAATCAGCGAGGGCGCTAACCGAATCACATCCGGCCCGGCGACTAGAACCAGTAGTCCCTCGTCCATCGCCGCTTTGATGAATTCCCGGCTGCGTCCTTGCCAGGCTTCGATCAGCTCGCAACCCAATAAGAGACCCATGCCGCGCAAGTCCCGGAACAGATGAAATTGTTCATTGATCCGGCGCAGGCCCGCCATGAAGCGTTCATGCTTGCGTTGGACCCCCGCCAGCAATTTGGGATCGCTGATGATATTCAGCACCGCGTTAGCGACCGCGCAACCCAGCGGATTGCCACCGTAGGTCGTGCCATGGCTGCCAACGTTGAGGCTTGCGGCGATTGTGGCGGTGGTGAGCATGGCGCTGATCGGGAAACCGTTGCCCAGTCCCTTCGCAGTTGTCAGGATATCAGGGATGACCCCATAAGCCATATAAGCGTAAAGATGCCCGCTGCGGCCATTGCCGCATTGCACTTCATCGAAGATCAACCGCGCGTTATGGCGGTCGCAGAGTTCGCGCAGTCCCTGCAAAAACTCGGGAGTCGCGCAGGTGACGCCGCCTTCACCCTGCACCGGCTCCACGATGACTGCGCAGGTGCGGTCGGAGATGATAGCGGCGAAAGCATCCAGATCGTTGAATGGGACATGGATGACGCCCGGCGGCAAAGGCTCGAAACCCTGGGTATATTTGGGCTGCCCGCCAACCGTGACGGTGAACAGCGTGCGACCGTGAAACGACTGGGTAAAGGCGATGATTTCATGCTTGTCCGCGCCGAAGTGGTCGGAGGCATACTTGCGGGCCAGCTTGAGCGCAGCTTCGTTCGCCTCAGCGCCAGAATTGGCGAAAAATACCCGTTCGGCAAAAGTCAGATCGCAAAGTCGGCGAGCGAGTTGCAGCGCCGGCTCATTGGTCAGGACATTGCTGACATGCCAGAGCTTTTGCGCCTGTTCGGTCAATGCGGCGACCAGTCGCGGGTGAGCATGCCCCAGCCCGGTGACGGCGATGCCGCCGGCAAAGTCAATATAGTCTCGCCCCTCCTGATCCCACAGACGGGAGCCTTCGCCACGCACCGGGATGATCGCCGCCGGGGCATAGTTGGGAACCATAACTTGATCGAACCACTCGCGGGTAATCGGGGGATGACTGCTCATCGAAGGAATCCTGAATCGAGATTAAACGGAAGGTAAACCAGCGTATAGCATACCCGGTTTGAAACGTGGGCGCTTTATGGCGTAATGGCGGCGAGAATACTTTCAACTTCCCGGCGCACGGCGTCAATCGGCTGGTTGGCGTTCACGATTCGATAACGATTTGGATATTGCAAGGCCCGTTCCCGATACGTCGCTCGCACCCGCTCGAAAAATGCGGGGTCTTGCT
>JAGRHK010000282.1 GCA_020444985.1 Candidatus Competibacteraceae bacterium | reverse complement strand
GATTGCATGAACGAGCATGAACTTTCCCAACAAACGCCCTTCGGCGTTGATTTCAGCGTCGCTGAATTTGCGGATAACCCGGAACCACGCTGTCCCTGCGTCCTGTTGCTGGATAACTCCTGGTCGATGAATGGCGACCCGATGACCCAACTGAATCAGGGATTGGCCATGTTCAAAGAAGAGCTGTTGGCGGACAGCTTGGCCGCTAAGCGCGTCGAGATCGCTATCGTTCGCTTCGGTCCGGTCGAAGTAGTCAACGATTTCCAGACGGCTGAACAGTTCATTCCCCCGGAACTCGCCGCGCAGAAAGATACGCCGATGGGCGCGGCCATTCTGCGCGGACTGAAGTTGCTGAATCAGCGTAAGGCGTTATACCGCGAAAATGGCATTCCTTTTTTCCGGCCCTGGGTGTTCCTGATCACTGACGGCAGCCCAACTGATGAATGGAAGGCCGCCGCCAGTGAAGTGCGGAAAGGCGAGGAAGATCGCGCTTTCGCCTTCTTCGCGGTGGGTGTTGAGGGCGCGAATCTGGACATCCTGCAACAGATTTCCCTGCGCCGGCCATTGCGGCTTAAAGGTCTGCGTTTTCGGGAACTGTTTCAATGGTTGTCCAATTCGATGCGTTCCGTATCGCGCTCCACACCAGGGACCGAAGTGCCGTTGAGCAACCCGACCACTCCGGATGGCTGGGCCTCGGTGTGAGCGAGAACGACCGTTGGCGCGTTGTTCAAGCGAGCGTTGCCGGCGTCGCTCATCGGCACAGCGGGATCGAGTGCCAAGACGTTTGCGCCACGCAAACCCTATTCATGACTGATGATAAATCAGCGCTGGTGCTGGTTGCCGCTGACGGCGCAGGCAGCGCAGTCCAGGCGCGCGCAGGCGCGCAACTGACCTGTCAAGCCTTACTGACTGAATGCGCAAACTGGTTGGCGGAAGCCAACGACGACTGGCAACCGATGGTTGCTTCATGTTGGCTCCATCGCATCCAGGCAGCCTTGACTCAACAAGCCGCAGAGGCTGGACTGCCCCTCCGGGAATTTGCCTGTACCCTCATGGGCGCGGTCATCACTTCTGACCAGGCGCTGTTCCTGCAAATCGGCGATGGCGCAATCGTAATTGGGAGCAATGATGGTTACCAAACGGTATTCTGGCCACAGAGCGGTCAATATCCCAACGAAACCTGGTTCGTCACCGACCCGAACGCCACAAGCCATCTGGAATGTATAACGCTTACTGAATCCATTGCTGAAATTGCCCTGTTGACTGATGGTCTGCAACCGCTGGCGCTTCATTATCAAAATCGACACGCTCATGAGCCATTTTTCCGTCCGATGTTTCAGCGCTTGCGCGACTATCCCGAAAACGCTAGCTCAGCAGCGTTGACCCAGGCGCTGGAGCAATTCCTGGACAGCCCAGCGGTCAACCAGCGCACCCACGATGATAAAACACTGATTCTGGCTACTCGGCTGGCCGCGCCCGAAACAGTTCCAGCCATACCGATGGAAGGAGAAGCAGCGCCCATGACCGGACTCCGAGACGATGCCGGTGACGAAGCTCTATAGCAGCGCCGGTCATGCGGTCGAACTTGGGCAATTGCTGGGGCAAGGCGGAGAAGGCGCAGTACATGAAATCACTGGCCGACCCGGCTTTGTCGCCAAGATCTATCACCAGCCAGCGCATCCTGACCAGGCGTGCAAACTGGAAAACATGGCTCGCCAGGCCCATCCTGCATTGCTGGACATCGCCGCTTGGCCGGTGGACGTATTGCGCATCAAACTCCAAGGCGCGGTGCAAGGCTTCATCATGCCCAAGGTCAATGGCTACCAGGAAATTCATAGCCTCTATGGCCCATCCCACCGTAAACGGACTTTTCCTCACGCAGACTGGTCATTCTTGATCCACGCCGCCCGCAATCTGGCCAGCGCCTTTGAGGCCATTCACGCCCGCGGCCACGTCATCGGCGATGTGAATCCAGGCAATGTCGTCGTGTCGGCGCAGGCGCTGATCAGGCTGATTGACTGCGACTCTTTCCAGATCAGCGCCGACGACCGTTTGTTCCTCTGTAATGTGGGCGTTCCGCAATTCACCGCGCCGGAACTGCAAAACCGGCGCTTTCATGGCCTGCGCCGCAGCGCGGACCATGATGCCTTTGGTTTGGCGCTACTCTGTTTCCACCTTTTATTCATGGGTCGCCACCCCTTCGCAGGCCGCTACCAGGGTCGAGAGGACATGCCCATTGAGCGCGCGATTAAGGAGCACCGGTTTGCCTTTGGTCCGCACGCCGCCGCCTGGCGGATGGAAGCGCCGCCGCATACTCTGCCATTCACCGCCCTGCCCCGATCCGTCGCCGATCTGTTCGAACGCGCCTTCGTGCCGCTGGCGATTGGGCAAAGTCGTCCCAAGCCTCGTGAATGGCTGCTGGTTCTGGAACGGTTAAGCCGGGAATTGCGATCCTGTGGACGGAACACGCTGCACAAATATCCACGCAATCTGTCCCACTGCCCATGGTGCGAACTGGAGCAGGCCAGCGGCGCCGTGTTCTTTGCAATGCCGCGACCGCAGCCAGCCAAGCCATCCCCCCTCCGTTATCCCGATTTTGACCTCGACCGGGTCTGGAAGCGCATTCTGGCGGTTACGCCGCCCGCTGTTGAACGCATGCCCCATCCTGATCCAACAACGCCGATTACGCCCATCCCCCTGTCGGAAGTGTTACAACGCGCCCAACACGGCAATCGAATCAAGACAGCGGTTATTGTCATCGCGACTGTGGCGGCGATAGCCATTCATCCCCGACTGAGCTGGTTGTGGTTACCTCTGGCCGCCATCCTGTGGTCGCTGCTGCAAGACCGGACTATCCGGCGCGAATGCCAACGCCGCCGGTTGACGTTGCTGGCCGCGCGTCGGGAACTGGCCGATCTCCAGATCGCTTGGCAACAGCGCGCCAGTGACCAGTCATTCACTACCGCCCTGCGTGGTCTGTACGCCTTGCGCGACCGTTATCGCCAGCTGCCGGAAGCACTGCAGCGCGATTTGCAAAGCCTGGAAACCGACCGGCGCCGGATACAACTGCAAACGTTTCTAGAAAATCACTTCATCAACGACGCCCAGATTCCCGGTATCCGCATTACCGACCGGATTGCGCTGGAATCCTACGGCGTTGAGACTGCCGCTGATATCACGGCTCAAGTGATCCGCACTGTCCCTGGTTTCGGTCAGCGACTGGGTCGCCAGCGAGCGAATGCATTGCTGGACTGGCGCCAAGCGCTGGAAGCGCAATTCCGCTACGATCCGCAGCAGGGCGTTAATCCTGCAACGGTGGCTGACCTGCGCCTGCAATATCAACAGCAACGATGGTCTATTGAACGGGAATTACTGGCAGGTTCCGACGAACTCGCTAAAATTAAAGTGGATATTCTTAAGCAGCGCGCCCAACTTAATATCGCTCTGATTCGCCAAGCCGTGCGGGAAGCTCAGGCGCAAGCAGATCTACGCATCTTTTATCCGAACCCTGGCGGTTTGTGGCTGCGTCGTCGCATTTAGCAACAGGGTGCGCCATAGAGAGAACTTGTCATATGGGTAGACGCAACACAC
>JAGRHK010000281.1 GCA_020444985.1 Candidatus Competibacteraceae bacterium | reverse complement strand
TGGCTGGGTAAGCCAGTTGTTGAGTCACTGCGCCAGCGAGATGTCCTTTGGGGTCGAGCACCTTCAGGCGGACCTGGCGCGAGCAATCCCACTTGAGGCTGGCCCCACCGCCTAAGGGATTACCGCTGGCGATATGTGTTTTCAAGTGGCCGGGGACCGGCCCGGCGGCATTCATCGGTCCATGCAGAGCGGGTCGGTCGGCGTCGGTGATGATCGTTGCCGGCGTGATCGTATGCCAGAAATTCCACCGGATCTGTACACCGCCCCGGTTCGCATCGCCTTGTGGGTGGACAGTACCCGTCGGCGCGGTAATCGTCGCCCAAACGACCCAAACGCGGAGTTCCTGAATGACGATGCCGCCGGCTTTGATCTTGACTACCCACTGACCTGCAGCCGTTTTCGGTACGGCGCCCACGAGCGGACTGCCCCCACTCGGCGTTGCCCCTTCCCAGGCGATCGCGGCGCGGGTAGCCGGCGTGTCCGGCGAGATTCCGACCGTTAGCTGCACGAAGCCCGCGCCCTTGGGAGTTACGAAATGGAGAATCCGCGCATTCCCCACCGAGGCCACCCGGGTAGCGCCGGTAGCTGTGATCGAAGTCACGGAAATCGAAGCGAAGAAGGTCGGCATATGATAGACCGTCTCGCCCGCCTTGATCTTGTTGGGATCATCGAGTTTCTTGAGCGTGGTTCCCACGAAACGGCCAAACTCCTCCCAGCCCATCAGGCTATCTCCGTAGAGACAGGCGGAGTACGAGGAAACAGTGTTGCCTGTTTGGACCTTAATCGCTCCATCAGCGGCCAACGTGGTTGCATGGCTGCCATGGCGATAAACTTTCGGTGGAAACGGTTTTCCTTTGCCTGGTTTTAATGCCATAGTCGTCTAACCTCCGATTCTTCTATAATTAAAAATTAACTATCAACCGATCTCCCTCAAGGTGGCGTGAACTTGAAAGATAGCTCGAACCTGGCCGCGTTAGGGTTGAAGGGGTTAGGCCATACACGGCAATTTATTTGCCAATACCCTGTGGTATGCTCGGTTTTTCTGATGTCGGTATCGGACGTTACCGCGCCTCAGGCTCGATTCAGGCAACAAGACCATCAGCAGTCTGCCCTCAAATCCAGAGCAATCACTTGACCGCAGCGCCAAGCGTCCTAGCTCCATTTCAATCCATTTTGACCAGACCAGTTTGACCGATCAGCTATCCAAAATAACCGCCTTCAACATTATGCTCCGGGCTTTGAGAGATACTCTCGCTGTGACGAAACCGTGCGCGGCTGTCCATCCCTTCAAGACCCAGAGCGCGCCATCACCCGGACACCGAATACCTGATGAACCGCCTCTATCCGTTGCTGTTTGTGTTCTTATGGAGCACCGGCTTTATCGGCGCCCGCTGGGGTCTGCCGTATGCCGAGCCGCTGTCCTTTCTCCTGGTGCGCTATCTGTGCGTCATCGTCCTGATGTTGGCGATCGCTGGACTAAGTCGCGCCCCGTGGCCGAAAGACCCGCGCCAATGGGGGCATATCAGCGTGTCTGGCCTCCTCATTCATGCCGTTTATCTGGGTGGGGTTTTTATCGCCATCAAACATGGGCTGCCTGCAGGCATCACCGCCCTGCTGGTTGGGATGCAGCCCTTGCTGACCGCTATGGGCGCCCGTTGGCTGCTAGGCGAACAGGTCCGCTGGCGCCAGTGGGGCGGACTCATATTAGGCTTCATCGGACTGGCGTTGGTGGTGATAGGCAAGTTTGGCCTTCAGGCTGAACTGGGAGCGATGCTCATTCCAGCGGTGGCGGCGCTCCTCGGCATTACCGCCGGGACGCTGTATCAAAAGCGCTTTTGCGCCGGCTTCGATCTGCGCACCGGCTCGGTGATCCAATTCGCGGCCAGCGCGCTGGCAACGACTATCGCGATTGCCTTGTTCACCGAATTTCAGGTGACCTGGACGGCGTCCTTCGTATTCGCTCTCAGTTGGCTCGTGTTGGTGCTATCCATCGGCGCGATCAGTCTGTTGAACCTGCTGATTCATCGTGGCAGCGCGGTAAACGTCGCCAGTTTGTTTTACCTGACGCCCTTGAGCACTGCGCTGATCGCGTGGGGGGTGTTTGACGAAACTTTGCCGGCGCTTTCTCTGGCCGGCATGGTGCTGGCGGTGGGCGGCGTTGCTCTCGTCGTGCGCGCGCCGCCGCGACCGGCCCGGCCGGCATGAAACTTCCGATCTGCTGAAAACCCCTCCCTTGTGGAGTAATCCTGGAGCGGATGGTTTTCATGGATTGTGAAACCGTTCCACCAGCGGATCCGGAATGCTTGCTTCGGCGAAACCTTTGGCTCGCAGCATACAAGCTGGGCATTCGCCGCAAGGCGGCTGGATGCCGTTATAGCAGGTATGGGTGTCCGCCAGTGCGGGCAATGCGCCAAGATCGCGCGCCAGGCGCACAGTATCGGCTTTGGATTGAAACATCAGCGGGGTATGGAGCGTAAGCGCGTATTCCATGCCCAGACGAAGGGTTTGTTCCAGCGCCTGAAGGGTGGCTTGGCGGCAATCGGGATAGCCGCTGTAGTCGGTCTGCGCTACACCGGTCACTATGTGATGAATATCCCGCGAGTAAGCCAGCGCTGCGGCAAAGGTCAGGAAAATCAGATTGCGGCCAGGCACAAAGGTATTCGGCAGGCCGGTTTGCGCATCCACACTGTCCTGGACCACGATGTTCGTATCGGTCAACGCATTGCCGCCCAGTGCGGCGAACGTGTTGATCGGCAACACGGTATGCAACACATCAGCGCGCGCCGCGACCCGAGCCGCACAGTCCAGTTCGATTCGGTGACGCTGGCCGTAATCGAAGGTCACCGCCTCGACCCGGCCAGCGCCAAACCGCTTGAGCGCCCAATACAAGCAGGTCGTCGAATCTTGACCACCGGACAAAACAACAAGCGCGCTCTCCATCACGAATACACCTCATTCAAAATTTTCGTAAATTTAGGAAAAATCATCCCAGCCACCCTGACCATGCAACTGATCCACAGCGATCCGCGCCGAAGCAATCATGACCAGATGTAGATCCGGGTTGACGACCTCGGTTGAAGCCAATCGTTCGATATTCTGAACGGTCAATCTCTTGTTTCAATCCAACTGCCTTAAACCAGGTTTCTGATGATTTATAATCTCGCAAGCTTTATTTACCATACTAAATTTAGAGCTATTTATTTACCCTACTAAATTTAGCGTCATATAAGTAGGTTTTTTATAAGTATATATATTCATCTATCATTCAGTTAAAATACGTCAGTATTCCGCTCAAGAGATAAAGTAAATATTTATGATGTTGATTATATTAATAATATAAATTTTCATGAAAAAATCATAAAAATTGCATAATCTATCAATAAACAAAGTCAAAATATCATCTATAGTACGCCTGAACGCCAAGAGAGGTTGAGCCATAAACCTGTCAAAAACAAGGGGAAGTGGCTTTTTCGAGCAGAAGCAAATACCCTTGCTTCATCCTTTAAGAGAGGAATTAACCATGTCTTATCGTACTCTACGTAATCTTGTTGAAAACCAGAAGGTTCTGACGACCGGTTCTGCGAAAACCACTGTAAGCGAGGCGGCGCGCCTGATGCGGGAAA
>JAGRHK010000280.1 GCA_020444985.1 Candidatus Competibacteraceae bacterium | reverse complement strand
GCACCGGCTGGCATGTTACGCCGCGTTGAGCGGGGAACCGGTCCATGCCTTTATCGCCAGCCAGCGGGAATGCAAGGTGGCGTTTCTTTATGAGGGAATGCCGGAATTACTCAAAGAGCTATTGAGCGATTTTATCAGCACGGATGGCGGCATCGGTCGGAAAGATATTGAACGGCTTGTTCATCGTCTGGATTTATTCAAGGCCATGCTGAGCGAATATGAAGGCATGACCGCAATGCAGGCATTGCCCCGGTTTGGCTGGTGGGCGGTCGCATTCGTCTTATTCCGCGCTTTATCCCGAGTCGCCGACCGGGACCGGGAAAAACGGGCGAAGCGCTTTTTCAGGCTTGTTGAATTTGCACGACAGGAGTATCCGATGAGTAATTATGATGATGATTTGGAAATACTGGTAACACAGGCGGCGGAAACGCATCGACCGAAAAAAGACGCCAGCGGCGTTGAATGGACGTTGATGCCGCGCATCGCGCTGGAAACCTACCAAAAACATTATGTATTCGGCCCGGCAGCTACACAGGATGCCATTGCCGAACGTTTGCGCGCTGATTTATCCCGGCGTTATGGAGCGGATCTGTATAAAAAAGATTTGGATGAGCGCCTTCACGCCTTTGCGGAAGCCGCTTTCAAGCTTTTCGCCAAAGCGGAGCAGGAGTTTGACTTGGAATCCGGTTTTATCCGCTTTTTCCTGGCGGCTTATGAAGGCGGGCTGCGCCGGATGGTTCGGGAGTTTTGGAAAAACCGGGAGGCTTCGGAAAAAGCGGACACAGCCACTGAAACAGCCATTCAACCTTCTCTTTCACTGTAAAGGAGTCTTCCCATGACCGAATCGGCTTCCATGCAAACGCTTTACGCGCAACTGACCCAGGAAATTCAGACGCATTACACCTTTGCTAAGAAGGAATACGATATTCCGGCCTTACCGGAAGCGCAGTGCATTGTTTTGCCGCTACTGCGCGAGGCCATTGCGCCGGTTCTGGTGCGTAATAATGATGCGGATGAGATTACGGACATGGTGTTGGCGGGCTGTAATCGAGTACGCATCATTGCCTCGAAAACCAAAGGCGTCGAACGGCGACGCGGCGCACAGATTTTGCGCGCGTTGGGCATGGGGGGACGTGCGGCGGCGAATAAGGCGTTCGTACCCAAGGGCAAGAAACCGAGTGATGTCTTCGATTTGAATTCCTTTGTTTTCGGCGATTCCGGCATGATGGATAAATGGGTATTGCCCATTCATTCCGCTGTATTGTATAGCGACGCCGTATCGATTCAGCCAAAACGAGAAATTGTCCATAGCGTCTTTCGCCAGGGAGGTATTTCCGAAGATGGCGGAAATTTCGATGCTGAGGATAAAAAGAGCAGTAGCAATATATTCACTACCTACGCGGTCAATCCAGGGGCTTTGTTTGTGCAATGTCTGGTGATTCCCGGCCGGCGTTTAAATCGCGCTGCTCTGGAACATCTCCTGCTATCAGTCGGATTGACCGGTTCTTACGGAGGAGCAACGGCTGTTACGGGTACTAATCTGCGCACCTATTGCGCTGGGATTTATTGGGGACGATTGGAGCGCGCGATTAACGCCCCCCAAGAAATGCTGAAAGCGTTGGGCGATGTGCGTGACGTGGATAGCGTTTTAGCCAAACTGCAAGGCGTTTTTCAGGCCGCTTACCCTTGTTTTATCAGCCGTGATGAAACCGATAAGGCATTGCTGGATTTGATCAGCCGTTTTGAGGAAAACAACCCCGATTTGTTGGCGCAATATGCGGCGGCCAGAAAACAGGTTGCGGCGTTGTTCGATGCATGGTTTTTGCCGCCGAGCGGTAAGAATGCGGCATGAGAGGATGTCATGAAACCAAAGGTCATCCCTTTCCAAGCCAAAGCCTTGACGCCGTTTTATTATCACGGTTTATACGCGCCGGATGGAGCCGCCACGCATCCTGATGTGATTTCGGATACAGCGCTCTGTTTTGCGCTGGCCTATGCATTGGGATTGCCGCCGACGATGGGTTTGCGTAGCAAACCCGATTATGGCGCGGATTTGCGCGCGTTACCGTGGCGCGCTTCGCTGGCGTTAGGGTCTGGCAATCGTAATTTGGGGCCGGTGCGACACATTATCGATGTCGAACGCGAAGGCGGGTATGCGGTCACCCTGCAGAAAGCCATGGGGTCGGGCCTGTTCAAAAAGACTTTTTATGTGCATGAGGTTGCCCCCGGCGCGGAATATCAAGGCATCTTGTACGGACCCGATCCTTTTGCCCTGGATAAGGAAATCGTTGTGCGGGTCGGCGTCGGCCGGTCAGGGCTGTTACGGCTCGAAAAGGCCCAGGAAATGGCCGATTGTCGGTTGAACACGGCAACGGCGTTATTGTTTGACCAAACCTTGGCGGATGAAGGGCGGATTCTCGATACGATCCGCTTGAGTCGTCCTTATCCGATGGCCATTGCCGGGGAGATTCTCGCCTCATGGCAATAACGACCCCATCGAGCGAAGTTCTCGTGGCGCTGCTACAGCGGGCGGAGGCGTTGGGTGCTCACGGTTTGTCTTTTCAGCATATCGTGCTTTGCCCGACGCGCGCTTGGCTGCATTTTCATCGGCTGGATTGCGCGCATCTCAACCGACACATGCAGTTGGGCCTGCTGCTGCACGAAAGGCGTGCAGACAGTCTGATTTACGGGCTTTATGGACTGGCGCCAGATCGTGTGGACTGGCAGCGACGGGAGGTGAGCGAGATTAAGAAAAGCCGTTCGCATGAAGCAGCCTTGGTGAGTCAACTCTTGTTTTATGTCGCCGCGCTGACGGTGGCCACTGGTCAGGCATGGCGCGGTGTATTGCGCTATACCGCCAGCCGGCGCACCAAATCTTTCGTTCTGGATGAAACTGCTATCCGGCAACTCCAGCAAAGTTTGATTGCCTTGGATGGCGTCGTGCAATTATCAAATCCACCCCTGCGTGAACGTAAGTCCGTTTGCCGGGGATGTTCTTACGTGCTGCTGTGTTGGGGCGAATCAACTGATGATGAGGACGATTGATGGATACGATCTATTTGCTGCGTGGAACAGAAATCAAGCGTGATCAGAACACGCTGGTTGTTGTGACCGAAGACCGCCGAAAGCGTCGTTTGCCGGTGCAGGCCTTACGACATGTGGTTGTGCTGGGTGCAACTCGTCTCAATAGTGAAGTTGCAACATTTCTGGGTAAACATGGGGTGCGGTTGTCATTTCTGGATTATTACGGCCATTTTTCCGGCAGTCTGGACCCTGCCCGTCATCATCATGCGGGCAGTGTGCATTTGGCTCAGGCTAAAACGATCTTGAACGATGTGAGTCGTTTAACGATGGCGTCCCGTATTTTGGAGGCGGGCGCTGCCAATATGCTGCGGAACCTGAAATATTACCTTTATCGAGGTTTACTAAACCCGAATGGTCGGGAGCGGGTGTTGCGTGAATTTCGCGAGTGGATGGACAATGCCAAGATTGCTGGGGAAGTAGGTTGGCGACGTATTTTTCTCAAGGAAGCGTTTGCTATCGAAGCACATCTTTTAGAACTCTCGGAATATGAACCTTTCATGGTGAAGGCTTGATCAAATGTACTTGATCGTGAGTTATGATGTTCCGGCTA
>JAGRHK010000027.1 GCA_020444985.1 Candidatus Competibacteraceae bacterium | reverse complement strand
ATCTGGACCCGCTGGCCTACGACCTGCTATTCGAGCGTTTTCTCAACCCCGAACGGGTGTCGATGCCGGATTTCGATATCGATTTCTGCATGGAAGGGCGCGACCGGGTGATCGAATACGTCGCCCAACGTTATGGCCGCGACCGGGTGTCGCAGATCGCCACCCACGGCACCATGGCGGCCAAGGCGGTGGTGCGTGACGTGGGCCGGGTGCTGGGCCATCCCTACGGTTTTGTCGACCGCATCGCCAAGCTGATTCCCTTCGAAATCGGTATCACTCTGGACAAGGCCATTGAACAAGAAGCGGAACTGCGCCGCTTGTACGAGAACGACGAGGAAATCCGCGGGCTGATCGACTTGGCCCGTAAGCTGGAAGGGCTGGCACGCAATGTCGGCAAGCACGCCGGCGGGGTGGTGATCGCACCGTCCACCCTGACCGATTTTTCGCCGCTGTACTGCGAAGAAGGCGACGTTGGAGCGGTTACCCAGTTCGATAAGAATGACGTCGAGTCGGCCGGGTTGGTGAAATTCGACTTCCTGGGCCTGCGAACCCTGACCATCATCGACTGGGCGGTGCGGACCATCAACCGCGAGCGGGCGGTGGCGGGCGAGCCACCGCTCGATATCGGCACGATCCCCCTGGACGATGTGCTCGCCTTCGATCTGTTGAAACGTCATCAGACCACGGCGGTGTTCCAGTTGGAATCCAGCGGCATGAAGGATCTGATCCGCCGTTTGCAGCCGGACTGTTTCGAGGACATCGTGGCGTTGGTGGCGCTGTTTCGGCCAGGACCGCTGCAATCGGGGATGGTGGATGATTTCATCGACCGCAAGCACGGTCGCGCCCGCATCGAGTATCCCCATCCGACACTGGCGACGATTCTCCAGCCCACCTACGGCGTGATCCTCTATCAGGAACAGGTGATGCAGATTGCCCAGGTGCTGGCCGGCTACACCCTGGGCGGCGCGGATTTGCTGCGGCGGGCGATGGGAAAAAAGGACCCAGAGAAAATGGCCAAGGAGCGGGATGGCTTCGTGAAAGGCGCCGCCGCTCGCCAAGCCGACCCGGAAACCGCTTCGTATATATTTGACTTGATTGAAAAATTTGCAGGATACGGTTTCAATAAATGTGTTCATGGCAATACGGTTATCATGGAAGCCACGACTGGGAAAGAGATCACCATTGCGGCGCTTTTCCAAAAACCCCGCGAGTTCTCAATCCATGCTCTGGACGATACGGGTAAATTACAGATCAGGCGCGTATCCGATGTTGTATGGAATGGCCAGCAACCGGTATTTGAATTGACGACGGCGTTGGGCAAGCGAATTACCGCGACAGCCAACCATCCATTCCGGGCACTGAACGGTTGGGTTCCACTGGAAAACCTGCAGATCGGCGATCGTATCGCGACGCCTCGCAAGCTCCAGTCCACGACGAAAAAGGCCTGGCCAGCCTATCAGTTGATTACTCTTGCGGGTTTATTATCGGAAGGCAACACATGCCATCCAACTTGTCTCTATTTCTACGGTAACGAACCATTCGTGGTGAAAGATTTCGCCACTGCTGCAGCCAAATTTCCTGATTCTGTAGCAAGGATCTATTCACGCTCCGATAAGCGTCTGGAAGTGTGTGTCAGCACGGGCCAGGATCGGCGCTTCCATGCAGGGCAAATACCTTGGAATGCGCATCGAGCACTGCGCCACTCGGCGGCGTTCACCATGAAGCAATCGGTTGCGCCAAACCGCAGCGGCGTATTTGCATGGGCGCAAGAATTAAACATACTGGGCTGTAAAGCCACGGAAAAATATATCCCAGATGCTGTGTTCGAATTGTGCGACACCAATCTGGAATTGTTTCTCGGACGCCTGTGGACAGGCGATGGATTTATTGCCAGCAGCACCCAGATTATTCCCCCCTTCTACGCGACGTCTTCACAGAAATTGGCCAATGGCGTGCAAGGGCTCTTGTTACGCCTCGGAATCGTCAGCAGGATTGAATGCAAACAGTTTAAATACCGGGGCAGTCTCCGTCCGGGATTGGTCGTAAGACTGCTTGGAGAATTGATGTGCGAAACTTTTCTCCAACGTATTGCACCGCATATTGTTGGACGTGAATTCCAGGTTGATATGCTGCGTCGACGTTTGGCTTCCATTCAATTCAGCAGGACCAGCAAGGACACGATCCCGGCTGAAGTTCGCGCCTGGGTTGCCGCCGAACGCATACAGCTTGGCTGGACCTGGAAGGAACTGGAAGATCGCTCCGGGGTATCCATGAAGGCGTTCTATGGCCGTGGTTCTTCGGCCAAGCGGGGTTTCCGGCGAGGAACGATTGAGCGTCTGGCCCAGTTTCTTGGATCGCAGCGCTTAAGCAATCTGGCAGATTCCGACATATTCTGGGATCGCGTGGCGTCCATCGAACCCAAAGGCATTGCGGATACCTACGATTTGACGGTGGAGAATGACCATAATTTCGTTGCCAACGGTATTGTCATACACAATTCCCACTCTGCCGCCTACGCCCTGGTCTCGTATCAAACCCTTTGGCTGAAAACGCACCATCCCGCAGCGTTCATGGCGGCGGTGCTGTCCTCGGACATGGATAAAACCGAAAAAGTCGTGGTATTCATCGAGGAATGTCGGCGCATGCGACTGCCGATCATGCCGCCGGCGATCAATGCTTCCGAATATCGCTTCACCGCTGGCCAGGATGGGGAAATTCGTTACGGCCTTGGCGCTATCAAAGGGGTGGGCGAGGGCGCTATTGAAGCGCTGGTCAACGAGCGCCGTCAGGGCGGGCCATACCGCGACCTGTTCGATTTGTGCCAGCGGGTCGATCTGCGCAAGCTCAACCGGCGGGTGCTGGAATCGCTGATTCGGTGCGGGGCGCTGGACGATCTCGGCGCGAATCGAGCCACGCTGGCGGCGCAAATGCCGGAGGCCCTGCAACTGGCTGAACAACACTTGCGCAACAGCGCCGCCGGTCAAAACGACATGTTCGGCCTGGCCACGACGGATAAGACGCCAATCCGTCCCCTGCATATCGCCAAGAAACCGGAGTGGACGCAGGAAGAGCGGTTACGAGGCGAAAAAGAAACCCTGGGCCTTTATTTGAGCGGTCATCCGCTGGATCGCTTGGCGGAGGAATTAGCCGCGCTCGGCGTGGCGCGGTTAAGCAACCTGACCGGAAGCAATGGCGCCTTGCGCCGAGGAAATGACCGATCGCTGCTGATCGCTGGCCTGGTGGTCAGCGTGCGCACGCGCATTGCCAATCGGGGTGGCCGCATGGCGTTTGTCACCCTGGACGACGGATCTGGACAAATGGAAATCCGTATCTTCCCGGAGGTGTATGAGCAATATCGCTCACTCCTCATCGAGGACGCCATTCTTCTGGCGCAGGGGGCGCTGAGTTGGGACGAATTCAATCAGGCCATGCGGCTGAATGTCGAGCGGGTGCTGGACTGGGATACGGCGCGGGCGGAATATGCGCGGCGATTGTTATTACGGTTGGACACGGCGCAGTGCGCGGCGGGCGCATTGCGCCAATTGGCCAGCCTGCTGGCCGAGCATCGCGCCGGGGGGCGCTGCTCGGTCTGGATCGAATACACCGGTCAGGCGCGGGTGGAGCTGGTTTTAGGACAGAACTGGCGCGTCAAGCCCAGCAATGCGCTGCTGAAACGGTTGCAGGAATTGGCGGGTGCGGAAGACCGGGTTGTTTTGCAGTATGATCATTCGCCCGTCATGGCGCATACGGCATCTTGACCGGATCACCCGCAGCTTTGCGGAGGCGGCAATAACTCAATCAAAAATCTTCCCCGGATTCATGATGCCGTTCGGGTCAAACGCCTGTTTGATCGCCCGTAAATAATCCATTTCGGTCTCGTCGCGGGTGTAATGCAGATAAGGCTTTTTCAGCAAACCGACGCCGTGTTCAGCGGAAATGCTGCCGCCATGCCGTTGTAGCGTTGCAAACAGTTGTTCACTGACGCTTCCACATTTTTTCGCGAACGCGGCTGAGTCCAGATCCGCAGGTTTGAGAATGTTGATGTGCAGATTGCCGTCGCCAATGTGGCCATACCAGAGCACCTCAAAATCCGGGTATTCCCGGCTTAGCAAGGCGTCCGCCTCGCTCAAAAAGGCCGGTACGCGCGAAATGCGCAGCGCGATGTCGTTTTTATAAGGCTGATAAGCGGCGATGGATTCGCTGATGTCTTCGCGCAGCCGCCACAACTCCTGCGCCTGCGCTTCGCTCTGACTGATCACCCCATCGGCCAGCCAGCCCTGGTCCGCGCAATGCTCGAACAGATTCAAAGCTGTGTCGGTGTGTAGTTCGTCGCGATTCTCGAATTCAATGAGCGCGTAATAATCCGCCTGGGCCTCGAAAGGCCGATGCAAACCCCGGCTGAGCACATGACGCAGCGCTTTTTCCGAGAAGAACTCAAAGGCGCTCAAATCCAGCTTGTTGCGGAAGACGTGGTACAACGACATGATGCTGTCCAAGCTCGGTACGCCCAGCACCATCACATTCGGTTCACGCATGGGCCGGGTCAGTTTCAACGTGGCTTCGACGATGATGCCCAAGGTGCCTTCGCTACCGATGAACAGATGCCGCAGATCATATCCGCTGGCGTTTTTGATCAATCCCCGATTGAGATCCAGCAAGTCGCCGCGTCCCGTGACGACTTTCAGGCCCGTCACCCAATCGCGCGTCAAGCCATAACGAATCACCTTGATGCCGCCAGCGTTAGTGGCGATATTGCCACCAATCTGGCTGGAGCCGCGCGAGGCGAAATCAACCGGATAGTACAAGCCACGCTCACGGGCGAAATTTTGCAGCGTCTCCGTGATGACGCCGGCTTCGCAGATCACGCTGCGGTCGGTGGGGTCGAAGTCGAGAATCCGGTTCATGCGCTCCATCGAAACCACGATTTCTCCCTGGCAAGCGACGGCTCCAGCGCTGAGACCGGTACGCCCGCCGGACGGAACCAGCGCCAACCGATGCGTATTGGCGTAACGGACCAGGGCTTGCACCTCTTCGATCGTTCCCGGCAGAACCACAGCGCGTGGGTTGGGCGTGTGCAGGCGCGTCCAGTCGCGGCCGTAATTCAGACAACTTTCGCGATCGCTGCGCACGTAAGCGGGGTCGATAAAGGTTTGCAGGCCGTCCAGCAGGGTGGCGGCGTTGGAATCATGCAAGGTCATTAACAGTGGGCGCTCCAGGATGAAAAGACTTAAGGTTACCCGCTCCGGCCAGAGGGGCTATACGGATTTCATTGTATTGTACCGTCGCCAGAGCCGATACCCCAGTAAACCGGCGAGAATCCCGGCGTACAGCAATGGCTCCCGAATATCCGCCTTGACCAGCCACAGGTAATGCAACACTCCGAGTATCCCGATGCCATAGATCAGCCGATGCAACCGCTGCCAGTTGCGGCCCAAGCGCTTGATCATCCCATTCGTCGACGTGACCGCCAGCGGGATCAGCAACAGGAAAGCGGCGAAGCCGGCCGTGATATAGGGTCGTTTGGCAATATCGGCCAGGATGGCCGACCCATCGAAAAAGTGATCGAAAACCAGATAGACGCTAAAGTGCAGGCCGACATAAAAAAAGGCAAACAACCCCAGCATCCGTCGATAACGCTGCAACCCGTTCCATCCAGTCAAGCGTCGTAACGGCGTGACCGCCAGGGTCAACAATAAAAAACGCAGGCTCCAGTCGCCGGTGCGATGGGTCAGCGTCTCCACCGGATTTGCACCGAGTTGATCGCTCCAGGCCAGCCAGAACAAACTTATCAGCGGCAACAAGCTGATAATGAAAACCGATGGTTTGCCAATATGTTGCAATAAGCGATTTTTTTTGGGAGTCATTGAAACGCAACTCGCGAATGTGGCGCGGGTCACAAGCAGGAAGTCCACCACTCGGAGCCGCGCCATGTTGATTCATAAACCCGCCGATATCGATCCCTCGGAAATTACGCCGCCCGAATTGTATGCCCGCCGTCGCGAGTTCATGAAAACCGCCACCGTATTGGGCGCCATCGCTTTGTTGCCGGCCACCTTGCGTAGCAAATTGGCCCAAGCAGCGGACGACGATGATCTTAAACCGACGCCTTACCAGGACGTGACGTCCTACAACAATTTTTACGAATTCGGCACGGGCAAAACCGATCCGGCGGAACATGCCGGCAGTCTGCAAACCCGCCCTTGGACCATCGCGGTGGAAGGCCATTGCGAGAAACCCGGTCAGTATGCGCTGGAGGACTTTCTCGCGCCGCATCAACCCGAAGAACGCATCTACCGTCTGCGTTGCGTCGAAGCCTGGTCAATGGTCATCCCCTGGTTGGGCATCCCGCTCGCAAAAATCCTGCCGCGTTTTCAACCTACCGCCAGCGCCAAATATGTGCAATTGACCACCTTGCTTGATCCGCAGCAGATGCCGGGTCAGCGCACCCGGATTCTGGACTGGCCTTATGTCGAAGGATTGCGGATGGATGAGGCGATGCATCCGCTGACGCTGCTCGCGACCGGTTTATATGGCAAGGAACTGCCCAAGCAAAACGGCGCGCCGCTGCGGCTGGTCGTCCCGTGGAAGTACGGCTTCAAAAGCATCAAGTCGATTGTGAAAATACGCTTCACCGAACAGCAGCCCAAGGCCACCTGGAACGCGGAGGCCCCCAGCGAATATGGTTTTTACGCGAATGTGAATCCCGAAGTCGATCATCCGCGCTGGAGTCAGAAGAAGGAGCGGCGCATTGGCGATTTCTTCCGCCGCGATACATTAATGTTCAACGGCTATGCCGAACAAGTCGCCGGTTTGTACGCCGGGATGGATTTGCGCAAGAACTTTTAAAGAATGGGCAACCGCGTTGGCGTCACCCGGCGCAGAAAGCCCGCAAACCAGGTCTCGCCGGGCAGCAGGCGCTGCGCGACGCTGCGATACGTTTCCTGGCTCAGCATCACCTCGCCAAACGGGCGCGGCGATGGGCAGAGATAAAACAGGCCAATCACCGCCAGATACAGCGCCATCGTGCCCAACGGTTGTTTCACACTGCCCAGGCTGAAGGCCGTGCCAAAGGATTTCTTCAGCAGCTTCTTGCCAAACAGATTAACGCTGTAAAACTCGTCCAGCAGCAAATGCGCCAGAAAACCCAGGGTAACGAAGCTTCCACACAGCCAAGCGTGAATGACCGACGCATTAAAAACATGATAGGCCATGGCGGTGGTGATCAATCCGCAGCAAGCGCCCATTGGAATGGAATGCAGCAATCCGCGATGGACGGTGAAATGATCCAGCAGCGCAAAAACGCCATAGCGAATCAGCACAAAGCAACCGATCCATAGCAGGATCAGTTCGGTCAGAGAATAGCGGCGCCCGAAGGTAAACACCACCAGAAAGCCGGCGATCACCGCCAGCGCCATGAAAGCGATGCGTACGGGAATGGAGTGCGGGGAATCGATATCAGGCAATAACCCGCCGATCACGCCCAATACGAAGTAGCCCGTGATCGCCGGATGGGAAAACTGGCCGGTCATGACCAGTACGGTGGCAGCCAGCCCGCTGACTGCCGCCGCCCCCATCAAGTGGGTATTGAAATCAGCCATCCGTCCCGATTTCAACCCTGCCGCAACAAATCGCTCAGGTCGATAATTGCTGCGTTGGCGCGGGAAATATAAGAGGCCATGATCAGCGAATGGTTGGCCATTGGCCCAAAACCCGTGCCATTGAGAATCATCGGACTCCAGATGAACGCCTGGGTATTTTCCAACTCGCGGATGATCTGCTGAAGAGAAACCAGGGCGTTCTTGTCCTGGAGGACATCGCGAAAATCGATCTCCAGCGCCCTCAACGTGCACAGCAACGCCCAAGCGTAACCACGCGCCTCGAAGAAGGTGTCATCGATTTCCCACCAGGAGGTTTTGACCGTCACCTGATCTGGAGTGGGCGTGGACTGGCGGGCGCTGCGATCGCCCGCCAAATCGGTATTCACGCGGGCTTGCTTCACACTGGCCGCCAGCCGTTGCGCCAGACTCCCCAATCGCTTCTCGGCAACCGCCAGATAGACGCTCAAATTATCAGCGCGCGTGAAGAACTGACCATCATGGGCCTTTTCATCAGCCAGTCGCTCCAAATACCGGTAAAGCGCAGCGACGCCCTTGCGATATTCCGATTCCGTGGAAGGCAGAATCCAGGATTTCGAGTCGTAACTGAATTGCGGATCAGCCGCTTGCAAGTCCTTATCCTCAATGGACTGCGTTTGCGAACGGCTGAAGTCGTTACGCATCGAGCGCACCAAATCGCGCAGTTCGGTGAGCGCGCCAAATTCCCAGTTGGGAATGTTATCCAGATAAATGCCCGGCGGGGTTATGTCATTACTGAGATAACCCCCCGGCTTGTCCAGCAGCGTTTCGGCAATGCGAATCGCGGTGGCAGTCGTCACGTAGCCGGGCACGAGTTTCTTTTTCTCATTCTTTGCCATCGTCAATGCGTTCTGATGAACGTCAAATTCGCTCGGCGAGCGGGACCAGATAAAGCCGAGCACAATCACGACAATGACATAAGTGATTAGAAACAAGCCCAGCGTCCACCGCAAACCCTTCTCTTTCCAGGTGCGTGGATTGTAATAAGTCGCGACCTTGGTGACTTTATTGCCCAGCTTCGATTTATTTGCAGGTGTGGAGGATGGATCAGCCATCGTAGGTTCCTCATTCAGGTGGATGTTCACAGTTGTTGAATCTTGGCTAACTGCTCTTCCAGCTTGGCGACAGCGGTTTGGAGTTCAGCGACGCGCGCGCGTTCTTTCTCCACGACCACCGCCGGAGCGCGGCTTAGAAAATCCGCATTGTCGAGTTTGGCCGCACCACGCTCAACATCCTTGCGCAACTTAGCGATTTCCTTGTCGAGCCGGGCCGTTTCCGCCGCCTTGTCGATCAGGCCGGACAGCGGAATGAGCGCCTTCATGCCGCCGACCAGGGCGGTCGCCGCTTCCGGCGCCGGCTCCTCGTCGCCTAGCCAGGTCATCGTGTCCAACCGCCCCAGCGTTGCCAGCGCCCGCCGGTGCCGCTCCAGTCGCTTACGGTCTGCATCTGAACCGTGTTGGAGCAACACCGGTAGCGGTTTACCTGGGGCGATATTCATTTCGGCGCGGATGCGACGCACCCCACTGAGGAATTGCCGCAACCACTCGATGTCGTCTACGGCCGCTGCGTCGATCAGCGCCGGGTCAGCCTGCGGGTAGGGTTGGAGCATGATGGAAATCCCTTCACGCGCTTCGTTCGCCCTCTCCTCTCTTGAGTCTTCCCCTTTTGGCAAAGAAGGATTGGGAGAGATTTTGCCCGCCAGCGGCGCGACGCGCTGCCAGATTTCTTCGGTAATGAAGGGCATCAATGGATGCAGCAAGCGCAGCAAAGCTTCCAGCGTCTGCACCAGTGTTTGCCGGGTTCCACGTTGCGCGGTTTCGGAACTGGCTGGATCGTTAAGCACCGGTTTGGACAGTTCCAGATACCAGTCGCAGAACTCGTTCCAGGTAAACTCATACAGCGCCTGAGCGGCTTGGTCGAAGCGGTAACCTTGCACAGCGGCGTTGGTTTCTGCGATGGTGCGCTGCAGGCAGGAGCGAATCCAGCGGTCCGCCTGACTGAGTTCAATGGCGCCGCCCGACAGACCGGTATCCCGCTCTTCCGTATTCATCAGCACATAACGAGCGGCATTCCACAGCTTGTTGCAGAAATTACGGTACCCTTCGACCCGGCCCATGTCGAATACGATGTCGCGGCCGGTCGTCGCCAAGGCCGCGAAGGTGAAGCGCAGCGCGTCCGTGCCGTGGGCGTGAATGCCGTTGGGAAATTGCTGCCGCGTGCTTTTCTCGATGCGCGGGGCCATCTGCGGTTGCATCAATCCCGTCGTGCGCTTGGCGACCAGGTCGTCGAGCGCCACGCCATCAATGATATCCAGTGGGTCCAGCACATTGCCCTTGGACTTGGACATCTTCTGGCCTTCGTGATCGCGCACCAGACCATGGATGTAAACCTCCCGGTAAGGGACATCGCCCATGAACTTCAGGCCCATCATGATCATCCGCGCCACCCAGAAGAAGATGATATCGAAGCCGGTC
>JAGRHK010000279.1 GCA_020444985.1 Candidatus Competibacteraceae bacterium | reverse complement strand
TCATCAAAGCGCTCTCAATCTGAGACGGGAAGACATTGACGCCGTTGATAATGAGCAGATCATCGCTGCGGCCCTGGAGACGCGCCAAGCGGCGATGGATTCGCCCACAGGGACAGTGACCGCTTACCAAATGGGAAAGATCGCGGGTGCGATAGCGCAATAACGGCGTCGCTTGCCGTTGCAAGGAGGTCAGCACGATCTCGCCGATTTGCCCCTCAGCCAGCGGCTGCAAGGTTTCGGGATCAATAATTTCCAGAATGTAAGCGTCTTCCCAAAGATGCAGGCCCGTCTGGTGCAAGCACTCGAACGCGACGCCAGGACCATTCATTTCACTCAAGCCATACGAGTTATAAGCCTTGACGCCCAACAGATTTTCAATCTTGTGTCGCGTCTCCTCAGAGTGCGGTTCAGCGCCAATGAAGGCTTTTTGCAGCGCAAGCTCTGCGACATTCACGCCTTCGTCCGCCAGCGTCGCCTGAAGATGCAACAAGTAACTGGGCGTGGCGTGGACCACGGTGACGCGGAAATTTCGCATTAACTGAATCTGGCGACTCGTATTGCCGGAACTGGCCGGAATCACCAGCATCCCCACCCGTTCCGCACCATAATGCAGACCCAGCCCGCCGGTGAACAGTCCATAATTCGTCATGTTTTGAAACACATCGCGGCGTGTGGCGCCGGTTGCGATGATGCAACGAGCGACCAGCTCGGTCCAGCCATCAATGTCATGCTGAGTGTGATAAATCACGGTAGGCGCACCTGTGGTGCCGCTGGATGTGTGCAGGCGCACCACTTCCTCCCGATCAACCGCCAGCAAGCCTTCGGGATAAGCATCGCGCAGGTCGTCTTTTGTGGTGTAGGGCAGGCGACGCACATCGCGCAGGCTGGCGATTTCTTCCGGGTGGCTCAGTCCAATCTCGGCCAGCCGCCGCTTGTAAAAGGGGGTTTTCAGCGCCCAGGCGATGGTGTTGCGCAAGCGAGCGAGTTGCAAGCGCTCCAGCGCCTCCCGCTCCATGAACTCAATCGCCGGGTTCCAGACCGGTGTGTTCATTAATCACAGTTCCTGAATGTAAGGATAATCGGGTAAGAGTAGCGGTAATCGTTATGTCAATCGCCCTGAACGAGATGGAAATGGTACCATGCTCCATTCGACTCATGCCGTGATGATTCGGGATGTTATCGAAAAATCAGTCCTTTTTATCAAAGCGTCATTGCTCCGCAATCCCCATCTGGCAGGTTTCTAATATCAATGATTTGCTTTATAAAAATTCCCAAGTTGGAGCGCTCATGTCCCGTCGCTTTTTTCTGACCTGCATACTGGCGCTTGGCCTGCACGCCGGCGCCTGCGCGACCCAGGAATTTCGGGCTACCCCGATTCGCCTAGCCGATCAGGTCGGCATTGGGGACGCCTATGCGGGAATTCGCCTGCTGGGCGCGCTGTGGTTGGCGCCCACCGAAATCAATGGCCAGCGGTTGTGCGGTCTATCGGGATTGGCTTGGGACGAGGATGCGGGCGTTCTGTATGCCCTCTCCGACTTTGGCGCCTTGTTTCACTTGCGACCGGAATTTAACCAGCAGGGCCATCTGACTGGAATGCAGCCCGTTGCCGCTTATCCCTTGCAGGATGTGCGCGGCCAGCCATTGCGATTTCCCTACAACGATGCCGAAGGTCTGGTCATTCGCCACGGCGACAATGCGATTCAGGGCGATACGGAATTATTGATCTCTTTTGAAAGAAGGCCCCGAGTGATTCGCTATACACCCACCGGACATTGGCAGGGTGGCGAAAAATTACCTGCGCCGCTCAGGGAGCGACGCCGCTATCGCAATGAAAACCAAGCGTTGGAGGCGATCGCGTTTCACCCACATTGGGGGTTGTTAGTCGGCACCGAGGCGGCGCTGCGCAATGAGCCTGTCGATCAGATTCGTCTCTTCCGGCTCGATAACGGCCAATCCTGGAACTATCCCCTCGCTCCTGCGCCGAAAAGTGCGCTGGTTGCTATGGAAGTCCTGCCAAATGGCGATCTTCTGACTTTGGAACGCGCTTTTGTCGCGCCTTTGCGGCCGCTGATTATTAGTCTGCGCCGCACTAATCTCCCTCCGTCGGAAGGAACGACGTCTCTCAATGTGACTGATGTGGCGGTTTTCGATAGCAGTCAGGGTTGGCTGCTGGACAATTTCGAAGGACTGGCCTGGCGCCAGGACCAGCAGTTTTTCATGATCAGCGACGACAATTGCAGCGTTTGGCAATCAACCTTACTCGTCTATTTCGCACTTCTGCCTACCCGCCCGCAAACGATACGCCATTGAAAAAGTGCAATCCGTGGCATTCATGATGCCAATAAACCGCAACATGGGATCAAATGGCCGAATGTTGCACAGCGGAACCGGTTGACAAGGGGTATGGCAAGCTTCAATATGCTGCGCTTAAATTAACAGGGAGCCAGTGAATGTTTGACCGGATCAGCCTGATAAAAAATCAAGCGAGTCTTTACCATCCAGGCGGTCTCGGTCAAGTGAGAAATAGGCCGGGTAACAACCGGCTAAATAGAATGTCAACGGCGGCGTTCTTGCGCCAGGTCATCTGATGATCGGCGTTTCCGACGGGCCGACTTGGAATGGCCTTATCGCAAGTAACCGTCCGCCGGGACGTTAGGCGGGGTCCTCGCGGCCCTGTATATCGACGACGGTCAGCGCATAGCTTTGACTATCGAATGCGATTGATCAATAAGCAAATAATCTGAGGAGGAGTATCTCAATGTCCCGAGTTGCAGTGGTTACTGGTGGTATTGGCGGTTTGGGCACGGCTATGTGCAAGGCGCTGGCTGAACAAGGTCGGAAGGCGGTTGCGGTTGATTACAGTGGTCTCTCCGCTGAAGTTGTTGATAAGTGGAAGGCTGACCGCAAGGCTGAAGGTCTGGATATTCCGGTCTATCTGGCTGACGTTACCGATTTTGATTCCTGCGCCGAAGCGTGCAAGAAGATCGAAGCAGAAGTCGGACCGGTTGAAATCCTGGTCAATAATGCCGGTATCACCCGCGACGCCATGTTCCACAAGATGACCCCGGAACAGTGGATCGCCGTCATCAACACCAACCTGAACAGCATGTTCAACATGACCAAGCAGGTCTACGGGAAGATGGTGGAACGGGGCTGGGGCCGCATCGTCAACATCTCGTCGGTGAACGGCATCAAGGGCCAAGCCGGCCAGACCAACTATTCGGCGACCAAGGCGGCGGTCTACGGCTTCACCAAGTCGTTGGCTCAGGAATGCGCCAAGAAGGGCGTTACCGTCAACTCGATCTCGCCCGGTTACATCGGCACCGAAATGGTGCGGGCCATCCGGGAAGACGTGCTGGCGTCCATCGTCAAGACCATTCCAGTCGGTCGCCTGGGCGAGCCTTCCGAAATCGGCCGCACCGTCGCCTTCATGACGGCCGAAGATGGCGGCTTCCTGACCGGCGAAGACGTCACCGTTAACGGCGGTCTCTACTTCCGCTGAGCCCTGAACCGCGCGGCGCTTGCCTTCCGGCCGGCGCCGCGCCGCTTTTTTTATATGCCCGCCATGAGCGAACTCCGCACCATCAAAAAATACCCGAATCGTCGGCTCTACGATACGGCCATCAGCAGCTACATCACCCTTGA
>JAGRHK010000278.1 GCA_020444985.1 Candidatus Competibacteraceae bacterium | reverse complement strand
GAGTCGTAGGGATACCGAAACTCAGGTTCGACCCAATCCCGACCCCACAGGCTGCGCGTCCATTCCCAGATGTTGCCGATCATGTCGTGCAAACCAAAGCCGTTGGCAGGAAAACAACCGACTGTCGAGGTGTCGCCGATCTCGGAGCCGGCGACATTGGCGCGATTCGGATCGGGGGCGTTACCCCACGGGAAGACGGTCTCTTGCACACCACCCCGCGCCGCCTTCTCCCATTCCAGTTCGCTCGGCAGCGTGACCTGCCATCCACACTCACGTACCAGGCGGGCAATTTCGCTGCCCGCGAAGGCGGGCGAGTGAGTGAGAACGCCGTTCAGCCAGTTGCAATATGTCCGGGCTTCGTACCAAGTGATCCAACACACGGGGCGGCTATCCGAGTCGCGCAAGGCATCTGCATCGTCGATCTTGAATTGAGCCGCTTCGACAAAGGCTCTGAATTGGGCGACCGTGACCGGGTATCGCCCGATGTAGAACGCGGGGGTTGGCGTGGACGTATCGTTGATTTCATCGTCGCGGACCGCAGCGCCGATGGTCTTCGCGACTCGCTCCGCATCGGCTCGCCGCGTGCCGATCTTGAACGTAGGATCGGCAGGAATGCGCACGAAGCCGAGATCGTCGTCCGCCGGCAAGTAAAAACGCTGCGGATCAAAACGAGGATCGCCCAGCGCGGCCAGCACGTCGCCCGCTTTGGTCCGCTCGCGGGGCGACAGACGCCCTTGCTCGATCAGCGCCGTGAGCCGGTCGCAGACACGCGCCAGCAGCTGCCGGCCATGCACCGTGTCCCGGACCCGGTTGGCGCCCATTTCCCACAGCACGTCGCCCGCCAGCCAGGCCTTGCGCCAGTTCAGATCCGTGGTGGGGGCCTGCTCCGGGCACAACTCCTCGACCAGCAACCGAGGCTTACCGGTGTCCCGAATGACGCTGTGGACCAGATAGCCCACCGCCAATAGCACGACCTCGCGCCAGTAGGCGGGCCGCTCTCCGGCCCGTTGCGCGGCTTCTCGGGCAAACGAATCACTCTCCAGCCGCGCCAGATGAACACCCGCTAGATATTCCTGGAAGGTGCGGTGGGGAAAGCTGTACACCCCGTCCTTGCGCTCCAAGAGCAGGCTCGCCCGCTGCCCCAGGGCCATCAGCAATTGCCGCGCCCAGTCGTAACTGGTCTTGGGATGCAGCCTGGCGACCCGGTCTAATAGCGTCAGCGTGTCGATCGGCGCACCATCGTCTTCATCGCGGACAGTCCTGCTGCCATGCGTGTCGAACGCCAATTGCTCCAGCGCCGCCTTGAGATCGTTAAAATCCCGACCGGCATCATCGAGCAATGTACGGATTTGGGGCGCGTTGATCGTTTTATCCTGTTCGCGTTTTCGCAACAGGATATCCACGGCATCTTCGTAGAGCAGAGCGCGTTTCTCCGGCAACTCCCGCCGTCGGCTGTGCACCAGCGCCATTACTGTGAGCAGCAAGGGGTTGCGCGCGAGCCGCCACAGATCGGAACGGTGCACGGCCTGACGCAACTTGTCCGCCAGGGCGTTGGTCTCGCTCAGCGACAGACGCCACTTCGCGCCGACCTCTTGATACCAGGCAGCGATGAAGCCATCGATTTTCTCTTCATCAAAATGCGCCAGCTCGAGATCCGGAAAAGTGGGCGTAGGCAGCCGCCAGTGTGGCTCCAGGTAGGACAGCACCCGACAGGTGACGAGATAACGGTTGCGCGGATAGCGCTCGACGAAACATAGAATGCCGTCTTTCACCAACGATAGTTGCGTTTCATCGTCGGCCGGCACTTCGTCGAGGCCATCCAACAAGACGAGCGCGTGATCGTCGTCCAACGCCGTTTCGAGGACGTGGGCGGCGGAACCGAGTTGCCATTGACTGAGATCGAAGCGGATGTAATCCCACAACAGATGCGCACTGGCTTTGCTGGGCGGTTTCTCCTGCGCTACCAGCCAGCGCGCAAAATCGCGCAAAACCACGAGTATCGGCAGGGCGTGGCGTTCCCGCTCGGGCCACGCTGGTAGGCGTTCCCATCGTTGCCGAGCTAAGGCGTGGGTGAGATGGTTGACGAAGGTGCTCTTGCCCGAGCCGGGTTCGCCGGTTAATACCAGTCGGCGATGCAGGATGGCGGCCTCCAGCGCGGTCACAGCGCGAGTTTCAGCGTCGCGCTCTAGGGATGGGGCGACGGATTGCCGGCTAGCGATCCGGTCGAAGTGACCGTCCGCTGCGTTCTTCAGCACCTGGTCGATGGCGTCGGTGGGCGCAGTTTGTCGGGTATCGAGGCCGATATAAATCGCGTCCAGACTGAGCGGTTCAGCCGCTCCGTCCGCTGGTGAGGGGTCAGCGTTCTGTAGTGGGAGAATCTCGCAACGGTTGGCGATGCATTGCCGGTAGGTTGCCTCAATCTGGTTGGCGTCGATGGACGGTGCGCCGTAGTAATGGTGATGTTCCGTTTTGCTGTGATCGTCGCGCCCGACAACTTTACCACCGTCCGTAGTAACGTCGCCGCCGATGAAAGCGCCGCCGCCGGTATCGATCGAGGCACGTAACCGCGCTTCCAGTGCGGCTTTTTTCTGGTCGATGACGGTGTCATCAAACTCGCCGCGCAGGCATTCCAGACTCCGCAGTTTTTCCCGAAGCTGTTCGAGGTCTTCGCTTGCATTCGAATCCATGACCGTCGATGCGCCTCCCAGTCGGTTCCGTCACGGAAACAACGATCCTGCCAATTGCGCGGCCTTGCCGATCATAGCCAGGATTTTCTCCATCGAACCTGTCGCTGCGTCCGCGCCGCTCAGCAGTTCCTTGAGGCTGCTCAAGCGATTCTTGACGATAGCGCCGTTGGGTGACGCTTGGGCCATCTGCTGTTCCACCCGTTCAAAATCACCTTCCACAATTTCGCCGATCTCAGTCGGCAACTTGATTTCCTGGATCAAGCCTTTTAATTCAATCACCAGTGCCTGAAGCTCCGGCAGGTGGGCGTTTTGTGGGCTGGGGACGGTGATCTGATCTCGTCCGACAAACGGCCCGCCGCCAGTGTTGACGTTGCCGCCGATATAGGCCCCGCCGCCGGTATTGGTGGTTCGGTCGTATTGGGTCTGATGGGGCATGGTGGCGTCCTCGTCTATCATGCAACGCAAAGAATTAGAATCATTGCTGACTATATAGCGCACGCCGCCATTTTCCGTCGAGATTTTTTGCCTCATGCGCTCCGCCAAATCCTGGCGCTCAGTGGGTCAGCCAGAGACCAGCGGACATGGAATCGACGCTCACGCCAGCGCGCGGTGGATTTGAAAAAAATCCAGGCCTTGCATCAGCCGATTGCCAAATCCAGAAACGCATCGCGAGCGCTGGCCAAACCCGCCGGGCATGGGAGACTGGAAGGGTCTTTCCACTCCTGGAGGTTGTCATGAATGCGCCTGTTTTGATTGAGAATACCCCATCTGCTTCGACCTTCGACGACGGTGCGTTGGTGCAGTTGCCGCTGGATTGGATTGCCGTACAGGACGGCTTCAATCCGCGCCGCTTTTTTGAGGATACCGAGTTTGCCGCCCTGGTCGAGTCGGTGCGTCGCCAGGGCGTGTTGCAAGCGGTGTGGGTGCGCCCCCAGGCGGATTTCGATCCGCACGCGCCG
>JAGRHK010000277.1 GCA_020444985.1 Candidatus Competibacteraceae bacterium | reverse complement strand
CCCGGTTCCTTTTGATCAATATCCAGCCGCATTGGCGGCCCTGGACCTCGATCTGGCTATCGCACCTCTGGAAATCAATCGCTTCAACGCCGCCAAGAGTAATCTACGGTTACTGGAATACGGCGCGGTTGGCTACCCCGTGATTTGCACGGATATCGAACCCTATCGGAATGCTCCGGTGACCCGCGTACCGAATAATCCGCAAGCCTGGATTGACGCTATCCGCACCCATATCCACGACATGGACGCAACCCGCGCCGCCGGCGAGCAGTTACACGATTGGGTACTGTCCAACTGGATGCTGGATCAGCATCTTGATGACTGGATGAAGATGCTGCTGCCATAGAAGCTTTAAGTTTTGCATTTTAATCGCTTGAGCAATGATGACTGGAATTCGGCCCTGGAGGGCATTCAAGTGATCAATACTTTATCGACCATGCCCTTCGTCATCGACTGGCGCAACTGTCCGGCAATGAATGGCAGTTGTTTCCTGTCCTGGTGACGCATAGGACGAGTTCCCGCAGAGTAGCGGCGTATGCCCGCGCCAAGGATGTTGCGCTTTACCTATCTTATCAATTCAATTAAAGCAAAGGCCTACCGTGTCAAGCAAACCCCGTAAATCCGGCGGAGCCATCCGTCGTGCATCTTCACCGGCGGAACGCAATGCCGCTGTCGCCCTGCTGCAAAGCCTGACGCGCGGCAATCAGCCGCTCACCATTCAAGTCAATGGCAAGCCGCTTGCCTTGTCGCAGGCGCTGACGCTGGCCGAACAACTGGGCAATGCTGGTCAAATTCAGGCGGCCGTTCTCGTTTATCAACAATTGCTTGAGCAGGCTGCCGAGTGGCATCGGTCCAGGCGCCTGGATGATGCGGAGGCGGTGTATCGACAGGTCTTTGAAGCGCAACCCGCCTATATCGACGCCCTGCATTTGCTCGGCGTGATTTATTCTCAGCGCGGCGACCATGTCACTTCCGAACGGCTGATCCGGCAGGCGTTACGGGAAAATCCGCAGGCGGATACCTATCAAAACAATTTGGGGAAAGCCCTTCAGGGCCAGGGCCGGCTGGAGGAGGCTGCTGACAGTTATCAACGTACCGTGGAACTCAATCCCGAACATGTTCTGGCCTGGAATAATCTGGGCAAGGTCTGTATGGAACTGGGGAAATGGGAGGAAGCGGTTTCCGCCTTCCGCCGGGCGGTCGCGCTTCGGCCGGACTTCAACGAAGCCCAGCGCAATCTGGACGAGGCCCAGCAGCAACAAGGCGGAGAAGGAGCAAGTTCACGGGTTTAGGTCAAGACGCACAGAATCTCGAATAGCTTCATTCTCGATACATATAGCTCAAAAAAATTCGCCGTGCTTCCCTAAAGAGTATGGGCAGCTTGCCGATAGAAGAGAGCAAGGTGGGTGCATCCCGCTACGGTTTCGGCAAGCAGCCCATCCGGTTGCCTGAATTTACAAATGTTGAGGAGATTGAGGAGATATCGTCATGTTGACCATTAACCATAATCAGATGTCGCTAAATGCCCAACGGCAACTCTATATGAGCGGTAATCTGCAGCGGACCACCATGGAGCGGTTGTCGTCAGGCTTGCGCATCAACTCCGCCAAGGACGATGTGGCGGGCGTGGCGATCGCGGACCGTATGACGAGCCAGATTACCGGCCTTAACCAGGCGGTGCGCAATGCCAATGATGGCATCTCCCTGGCGCAAACGGCAGAGGGCGCCCTGCAGGAATCCACCAATATCCTGCAGCGGATGCGCGAACTGGCCGTACAGTCGGCCAACGATACTA
Source organism: Candidatus Competibacteraceae bacterium (assembly GCA_020444985.1). Lineage (GTDB taxonomy): Bacteria > Pseudomonadota > Gammaproteobacteria > Competibacterales > Competibacteraceae > UBA2383. The sequence goes on along the minus strand of JAGRHK010000277.1, from coordinate 1,854 downwards.
ACGCCGGTACCGACCGCGCCTCCTTGCAGAAAGAAATCGGGCAGTTGCAACAGGAGCTGAACCGCATTGCCAATACCACCGCGTTCAATGGTAAGAACCTGCTGGACGGCACCTTCAACGCACAGAAATTCCAGGTCGGAGCCAACGCCAACCAGACGATCTCGATCAGCGCGGGTAATGCCCAAGCCACCGCCATGGGCGCGCAAACGGTCTATAGTCAAAGCAATGCCAGCGGTATTTCCGTGGCGACGGGCGGGACGACGAACGCCACGAGCGGCGGTACGTTGAAAGTGGCTGGTGCGCTCGGCATTGCGGATGTCACCGTCACGGCGGGCGACTCGGCAAGAGATATCGCCACCAATGTGAATGCCAAGACGGCGGAAACCGGCGTCTCCGCTCGGGCCAGCACTCAACTTGAACTGAAAGTGACCGGTAGCGGCGCAGTCAGCTTCAATTTGGAAGGGCAGAATGTTACCGCCAGCGCCTCGGTGATCACGCAAAATGTCAAGATCAGCTATAACGTCGTAGCTTCTTCAACCACGAATAGCGATGATGACGCGCTGGCCGGTCTGGCGGCGACGATCAACAGCTATACGGGTACAACCGGGGTCACCGCCAAGCTGAATCAGGACAAGACCGGGCTGATTCTCGAACAAGCCAATGGTTACGATATCCAGTTGACCGGTAATTCCGACTCAACAGGATCGCTGTCGCTCCAAGGACTCACCTTTGACGCGACGAATTCCACGGCCATCACCAACAGCGGCGGTTACACGGCGACGAGCGGCGCGGGAATAACCTTGGCTTCGGGTTCTACCAGCGCCATCACTGTCGGTGGACAGGTGACCTTCGAGTCGGGCCGCAGCTTCAGCGTCGTGTCTTCAGGTACGAATGTGGTGGCCAGTGGCGCCGGCGCTGCGGTAGCGAGTGGCACTTCCAGACTGAACTCGGTCGCCGATGTCAACATTTCCACCCAGATCGGCGCGAATGACGCAATCAGCGTCATCGATAACGCCTTGGCTTTTGTCGATGACATGCGCGCGGAATTCGGCGCTGTGCAAAACAGGTTCTCTTCGACCATCAATAATCTGCAAACAACGGCGGAGAATATCAGCGACGCGCGGTCGCGGATTCAGGATGCCGACTTTGCCAAGGAAACGGCTAACTTGAGTCGAGCGCAGATTCTGCAACAGGCCGGTACGGCGATGCTCGCCCAAGCGAACCAGTCGCAACAAAACGTGCTGCAATTGTTGCAATAAGTTTGATATTTGCTCCGCCGATACCCAGCGGTGCGATGGCTCCCTCCCCTGTGGGGGAGGGCAAGGCGAGGAGAACAGTGGTTCGCCACGGTCTGTTACCGAGCAGACGCCTCGTTTTGCTCTCCCGGATGGGAGAGGGAGCCAAGTCGCGTTCAGGGTAGGGAAAACCCGCAACGGCGAATTTCCCGGCGTGAGCGCCTGGACTCAAGGAGACAGTTGCCATGACATCGAATATCACTGCCGTCAGCAGCGCCCTACCCAATCCAGTCAGCGCTGAACCCAGGCCCCGAGCCGGCGCCGACGAAAAGCCGATGCACTCTGTGCAAAACGCCAATGACGCACCGGCGCCATCCGGCGCGACCTCGACCCATCCGGAACCCTTAACCGTGCGGGCGATAACGTCGTCCGGCGTCAAACCCCAGGACGCTAAATTCCAGGATGCCAAACCCCAGGACAGTCAACTCCACGACCCGAAAGCCCTGGCGCTTGCGGTGGACGAACTCAATCAGCGTTTCAAAACCCTGGCGCACACCCACCTTCAGTTCACGCTTGATGAGAAAACGGATCAGGTCGTCGTCAAAGTGATGGATTCTGA
>JAGRHK010000276.1 GCA_020444985.1 Candidatus Competibacteraceae bacterium | reverse complement strand
CCGCTTCGCCTTTTTGCAGCTCAAATGCGTTTTTCAGCGGTTGCAAGTCGCCGGTCAACCCCAGCAATTTTTCCCTGAGATTTTGGTCTTCGGTGCGTAATTGCCCCACATCCGCCTTATTCTGGTCAATCGGGCCTTTGAGCGTCTGTAGTTCGCCGATTGTGGTTTTGAACGCTTGAAGCTCCGGATCCCGCTGTGCAATCGCCTGTTTGACCGCCTGATCCAGTTTACTGGCCTGCGTGGCCTGTTCCTGTTGCCACAGATACCAGAGGTAACCACTGCCGCCCGCTGCGCCCAGGGCGATGAGCAAGGAAAACGCCGCCAGCCCCCGACCGCTTTTAGGGGCGGGCGGCACTGGAGGAGACGGTGGCGGTGTGTTCGATACAGGCGTTGCGGCCTTGGGCGTCATGGGTTTATTAAGCGTTGGGCTGGTTGATGTGCTGTCAATGTCGGATTTTTGATCTGTCATGTCGCGTTACCGAAGAGGTGGTGGTGGATTCGTCGTCAGGCCGAACAGTGCGGCAAGAATGGCCTCATCGCTGGCTTCCCGGGCAAGCAGGGGATAGCGGCAGCCATATTCCACGGCGATTTGCCGGATGCGGGCGCTGACCATGACCAGAGGCGTGTCACGCAATTTGTTTTGCCCGACTACCTTTAGCATATCAAAAAGATTGCGCAGGCTCTCGGTGCTGGTGATGACAATGACGCTGATTTCGCCGATTTCGCTAATTTCATTGTGCGCCCAGGAATGCATAAGCGATTGGGTATCCATCGTCGGCGGTTCGCGACGATAAACCTCGGCCCGGTCGACGTGTGCGCCGCGCGCGGTCAGGGTGTCGGCCAGATATTCCCGGCCCCCTTCGCCGCGAATAATGACAATATTTTGACCGTTGACTTGGCGCAGACGAGGCAGAGCCAACAAGGCTTCGCTGGTAAAACCCTGTGCCGGTCGCCAGCAATGGGCAACGCCGTGTCGTTCCAACGTCCGGGCAGTTGCCTGGCCAACGGCAGCGATGTCGAGTTGGGCAGGGAAGCCTCCGCGTTCCTGAATCAGCGGCAGCGCGCGATCTACGGCATTGGCGCTGGTAAAGATCGCCAGGTGGTAATCGGCCAGTCGGCCCAGAACCGCTCGCGCCGGCGCCCAGTCGCGCGGTTCCGCGATCACCAGCGTCGGACAACAAATGGCGACGCCGCCATGTTGTTCGATCCGTTGGCACAGAGGTCCAGCCTGATGCTCCGGACGGGTGACCAGCACTCTCAACCCATGCAGGCATCGACGCACCTCGCTGGCTGGCGTCATTTTTCAACCTGCCGCCATTAACCGACGCAAAATAGCTCCAGCGCCACGTTCGAGCAGTTCCTCAGCCAGCTCCACTCCCAGCGCTTCTGCCGCTGCTGCCGGCCCTTCTCGTTCGCCGGCGATGATGTGGCGGCCATCGGGTTCGCCCACCAGACCGCGCAGCCAGATGCGTCCCTGCTCTAGCACCGCGTGGCCGGCGATGGGAACCTGGCAACCGCCCTGTAAGCGGGCATTAAAAGCCCGTTCCGCTGTAACCCGAATGTGCGTCGGGGGATCATCCAGCACGGCAATCAGGTCCCGGGTTCGCTCATCATCCAGCCGGCATTCCACGCCAATCGCGCCTTGGCCAATGGCCGGCAGACTGAATTCCGGCGCTAGCGCCAGGGTGATGCGTTCCTCCAGACCCAGCCGTTGCAAACCGGCCGCAGCCAGTAGAATAGCGTCAAACTCGCCAGCATCCAGTTTGGCCAGCCGGCTGCCAACGTTGCCGCGCAGGCTGCGAATTTCCCAACTGGGATAACGGGCAGCGAGCTGGCATTGGCGACGCAGGCTGGAAGTGCCGATCTGAGCGTGAGGAGGCAAAGCGTCGGGATGGGCATAATGGTGCGATACGAACGCATCGCGGGGATCTTCGCGGGCCAGAATGACGGGTAGGCCCAGCTTTTCCGGAAAAGCGACGGGTACATCCTTCATGGAATGTACGGCGATATCGGCGCGACCGTCTAATAATCCCTGTTCCAACTCCTTGACGAAAAGGCCTTTTCCGCCAATCCGGGCCAATGGACTGTCGAGAATTCGGTCGCCCTGGGTGACCATGCCCACCAGTTCCACGGGTAAACCAGGATGGGCCTGGCGCAGGCGTTCGGCAACATGTTCGGCTTGCCAGAGGGCGAGGGGGCTTTTACGGGTCGCGATGCGCAGGGTATCGGTGGGCATGATCGTGTGAATCGTGGGGTTATTGATAGAGTCCTGAGTCAGTCATACACAAAGAATATGCGCATTAGCTGGCGCAAGGCAATGGATGGCCATGTTACCGGTCGTTGCCGGCATTGATGGCCTTGTGTAGCATCGCATCTGTTTTTATTTTCAATACACGGGCGACGCCATGCGCGGCCAACCCGGCTGATCCGGGGCGGATGATGCACCGACAGCACCGCTACGGTTATTTGAAGAGTTCAGGGGTCTATGAAAAAGCAGGTCATGCGGCAATGCTTGGGGGGAAGTCTCATCTTCGCCCTGTTATTCTTTACCCTAATAGAAAAGGCCAATGCGATGGGTAAGCTCTGTATATTTTCGGCAGTTCAAGGGGTCGTTCTGAGTCAGAATCAGCCAGTCGCTGGCGCGGTTATCAATCGCAAATTCGTCTGGGCCTGGGGCAAGGAAACAGGCGTCGATGAGGCTGTAACTGACGCCGATGGCGAATTTCGCTTGCCAGCCATCTTCAGGAGTTCCTTGCTCGGTTCATTTCTGCCCCACCAACCCTTTATTGAGCAGACCTTGCTTATTCTGCACCAGGGTAAGGAATACCCGGCCTGGATGTTCGATAAGATGAACTATGAGGAGAATGGCGAACTGCAGGGCAAACCGATTTCCCTGATTTGCCGCCTTGAAAATGAGCCAAGCCGCAAAGGCGAGGTTTATGGCATTTGCGATATTCATTGAATTTCCAAGCGTTCAACAGGAAAAATCATGAGCACTTTGACTCCGCAACAGGCAGCGGCTATTGCAACAGGCGTCTATCGCCTGATGAATCGTTCGATATCCGAGCTACAGGCGCGCGGTGGCGAACTGGGTTGCGAGGATCGGTTTGCCATTGATGATTCATCACGCTTTACCGGTCAATCAGGCGGTCTGATCGCCTGGAAGGAGATAACCGGTTTTGGCTATATCGCTGCTGGCCAGGGAAGCTACCAAGGTGAGATGTTGCTTGCGACGCGCGGTACGCAAAGCAAACCCGACTGGTTGAGCAACCTGAATATTGGCTTGCAACTGGGGCCGGGCGGCTACCCGGTGCATGCGGGCTTTAATGAGGTGTGGAAATCCTTTGCGCCAGAGGTCAGAGCGTTCCTGCGCAATCGCAATCCGACCCTCATTCATTGCGTGGGCCACAGCCTGGGCGGCGCGCTCGCTAGTCTTGGCGCGGACTACCTTTCGGCCGCGCAGGCTGGCGCTGTCAAGCTCTATACTTTCGGCGCTCCCCGCGCCGGAGTGGGGCTTTTTGCGGAAAGTCTGTCATCACGGATTGGCGTTGACCACATGTTCCGCGTTTATCACACCGCCGATCCGGTGCCCATGATTCCGGTTTTCCCTTTTCAACACGCGCCTGTTGGCAAGCCGGGCCTGTCGGTCCGACATG